>JAIESK010000028.1 GCA_019746105.1 Alphaproteobacteria bacterium | reverse complement strand
GCAGAATATTCGCATCATGAATATGCTTTAAAATCCGAGCCATTGTCCCGTACCACAAATATTTCCTCAACTCTTCTTCAGAATTTTGTGTTAAATCGATGAGGTGATAAGGAGAGAAAAGGGTTTGTTTTGCAAGTTCTCTCTCTTTCTCCGGGAAAAGATCAAAAAGATTTAAGGTGTGGGTATAGGGTCTTTTTCCCGTATAGAGGACAAGAGGATAAACAAGGGGCAATTCCTTTGCCTTTGTAGTCCTTAAATGGTCATCCATGACGCCCATCACATATTTTAAAAGACGAAAAGAAAGAAGGGGATGAGATTGTGAGGCATGCTCTATCAAAAGATATAAAAAACCAGGCTCCCCATTAAAATTAACTTTATAAAGAAGATCAATGATTTGAGACTTTAGCTTGTCATCAATATGACTTTCTCTTTGTAATTGAATGGAAGAAAGGTCGATACTTTCACGTATATGATCAGGCAAGTTCTTATGAAAAAACTCTTCAATGACCTTCCGATTGGTCATCAAGGACCGCGTGAATCTATCGTGATGCGATAATCTATTTTGAGCCATTTATTATAATTATTGATTAAAGCTTTTTAAAACAATATTCACATTTCTATTGGATGGCAAGCCTTTTTAGAGCTATTCGTCTTTATCTAAAAAAGTATCGGATGTATCAAGCAGATGCGGCGGAATTCTATCAAAGGAGATAAGGTCTTCTAAACTTTGTTCTCGTGAAACATAATCATAAGCTCCTTCTCTCACAAACACGATACCGGGAAGAGGATGTTTATTATAGTTACTGGCTAAGGAGTGGGTATAAGCTCCCGTTGAAAAAACAACGAACACATCTCCAGCGACACATGGAGGAAGCTGAATATTTTCTATTAAAACGTCTCCCGTTTCACAACATTTCCCCACAATTTTATAGGGCCGTTTTTTTTCAGAAGAGGTCATCTTATTGGCGAGAACACCTGTGTATTTAGCTTGATAAAGGGCAATTCTTAAATTATCTGTCATACCCCCATTCACAGCGGCATAATGAACCGCCTCTCCCCCTTCCTTAATAGCCCCTATGTTATAAAGAGTACATCCTGCTTGCCCGACAATAGAACGACCAGGCTCAAGCATTAAGTGAGGTAAATCAATATTTTTCTTTTTACATGTAAGGATGAGTTTTTCACAAAGGACTTTGACAAAATGATGAATATCAGGAACAGGATCATGATCTTCATAAGCAATCCCAAGTCCACCACCAATGTTTAATTCTTCAACACAAAACCCTTTATCCTTTAAGAAAGCTAAATACTCTCCGGCTTTATCAATAGCTTCCTCATAAAAAGAGGCCTTATGTATATTTGATCCCAGATGGAAATGGATCCCTTTAAACTTAATAAAACCCCTCGTACATACCTTTTGAAGGTATTCAGGGATACGATTTTGATCCCTATAAAAGCCAAATTTTGATTCTTTAACTGCAGTTGCAATATACTTATGAGTTTCAACCTCAACTTCAGGATTGATTCTCAATAAAACACTACACTCCCTCTTTAATTCTGAGGTAACTTTTTCAAGTAAGGTAAGCTCATCAAAGTTATCAACAATGATCCGCTTAATACCATACTTAATAGCAGCGGTAAGTTCCTTTTCCGACTTATTATTTCCATGCATGATGATGTCTTGGGGAAGAATGTTAGCCTTCTGTGCAATAAAAAGTTCCCCTTCTGAGCAAACATCAATACCAACCTCTTCTTGCTTGAGCAACGAGCCCATAGCTAGGTTCAAAAAAGCTTTTGATGCATAAAAAATGGATGCGGGTTTTGGATAAAAAAGTTTTAAGGCCTCCTTATAAAGGCACAGATTTTCGCGAAGAGCCAATTCGTCAAAAACATAAAGCGGACGATCACTCAAACTGGCAAGGTGAACTAAATCAACCCCCCGGAGCGCCAAATGCCCTTTTTCATTGATAGAATAACCCTTTAGTTTAGCCCAAAGGCCCTTCTCATCTTTTTCCTGAAGCTTCACTTGTTTTTTCCTTTTATCTCTAAGAACAACCCCGAAGGCAACTCTGTCTTACGGCATTCTAGAAGACCATTGATTTTCTTAACCAAACTATGGATCAAATAACAAGGAATTGTCCGGGGAGTCAGTTCACTTAAATGAGCTCTGCCCTCTAAAGCTTCAACAGTTCCTTGATACAAAATGATAGAGTCCGTATTCAGTTGAAGCGAGAGCTTGGCTGACGTCTCATCCGGGAGAGTGATTTGAATCATCCCCCCTTTTGGCGCACATTCACTAACCCACAAGACAGAATTAAGAAGCAATCTACCCCAATTTTCAAGAATTAAGTCTCCTTGAAAAGGGCTTTTCCACTCAAATTCGATTTTGCTTCGGTAGAAATAATTTTCGATGAGTGCCCGTGCTTCTCCAAAAGATGTACGCTCTCCACTTGTTCCAAAAGCTGTTCGAAAAAAACTTAACCGAGAAGAAGCGACTTGAGAACTATGCTGAATAAGGCCCATAATTTCCACAGAATCCTGAGACAAATCAACCATATTCTCTTGAAAAAGTTCCAATCCCGTATTAATTGCCCCAATAGGGGTTACAAGGTCATGGCAAAGGCGTGAAGAAAGAAGTTCGGCTAAACGAAGAGAAAATTCTGGTGCCATTTATAATTTCCCTATATATAGATTTTAACATCTTGTTAACAAATTTTCTGGTAAACTACCAGGGTAAAGAAAAAACGATTAAAAGTTTAAGCTTATTTTACATAGAGAATGCAACATGAAAACCTATAAAAAAATAATAATTGCTCTTGTTATCTGCGGACTAGGTATAGGAGCCATCCTTTGGCTCAAGAGAGGAAAAGAAGTTGCAGAAATTGCTTTTAAAGAGCCCATTCCTGTTGAAGCCGTCCGTGCAAAAAGTGGGCCCATTCTCAGACGCATCAATACGGTTGGAACTCTCACCTCCATTCAATCCGTAACACTTCGTCCCCAAGTAAATGGAAGAATTGAAAAAATCTATTTTCAAGAGGGCGCCCGGGTTAAGGCTGGGGATCCTCTCTATAAAATTGAAGATGGAATATACAAAGCCAAAGTTGCTGAAGCAGAAGCCCAACTTATGGTGAATCGCGAAAACTATAACCGTGCAATTAAGCTTTTAGAGAAAAAATTTGGTACTCTTCAAGAAAGAGATAAAACCTATGCGGAAATGATGATTGCTCAAGCCCGTCTCGATGAGGCTAAAATTCAACTTGAAAACACTCTTATTAAAGCTCCTTTCGAAGGTGTTATGGGGCTTAGCGAAGTTAGCGTTGGCGCTCTTGTTTCCGAATCTGTTGAGCTTGCGAACCTTGTAGATTTAGATCCCATCAATGTGGATTTTAGTATTCCTGAATCCTATCTTCCCTTTATACATGAAGGTGACATTGTGGATGTCACCATAGAAGATTTTGATATTCTCCCCATTGAAGCTACTATTAAAGCTATTGCTCCCGAAATTGAGGAAAGTACCCGAACCATTACCATTCGTGCTGAAATGCCTAATGAAAACCTTTCCTATCGTCCTGGTGAATTTGCGCGAGTCCTTATACTTGCAGGAAAAATTGAAAATGCGGTTCTTATCCCTGCCACAACCATTGAGCACGAAAGTGAAAGCGGAGAAGAATATGTCATGCTCGTTGTAGATAACGTGGCCGTACGTTCCACAGTTAGTACAGGAATGAGAGACGGCAATGATGTTGAAATCACCCACGGCGTCAAAAACAATGATTTAGTTGTCTCTGCTGGTCAATTTAAATTGAGAGATGGCGATGAAGTCAATGTTGTTAACTTAGAAAAAACAACCCCAGAGAAAAAATGAAATTTATAGAACTTCTCATACGTCGTCCTGTTTTAGCCACCGTGATGTCTATTATCCTACTCATGGTTGGTGGCGTCTCCTATACACGACTTTCCTTAAGACAATTCCCGGAAGTTGACAAACCCACTATCAGTGTAACCACATCCATGGAAGGCGCGGGCCCTCAAATTATTGAAGGACAAATCACCCGCCCGTTAGAAGAAGCGCTGGGAGGCATTGAGGGTCTTGATTATATGACCTCACGCAGCGAAACAGAAAATAGCCTCATAAAACTTAATTTTAAAGTCGATCGTGACATTGATCTTGCTGCCGCAGACGTACGGGATCGACTCCAAAAAGTACGCAATAAACTTCCAGATGAGGCTGATGATCCTTTGATTAAGAAGGCAGATGCGGATGCCGCGCCGATTATTTATCTTTCTCTTTTTAGTGATCGAAAATCTATCAATGACTTGGCTGATTATGCCCATCGCTTTTTAGAAAGTGAGCTCCAAACGATTAAAGGCGTTGCCAGTGTTGAGATTTTTGGCGGCGGAAATCTTGAAATGCATCTGATTTTAGACCCCATTCGTCTCAATGCTTATAAGGTTACTGCCACGGATATCGCTGCCGCTTTAAAACGACAGAATATTAAAAAACCTGCTGGTCGCCTTACAGGGGAAGAACGAGAGTTTACTGTCACAACCAGTACCTCCCTTACCACGCCTGCCCAATTCAATAATATGGTGATTGCGGAAAAAGAGGGACGAATCATCCGGCTTAAAGATGTGGGTTTTGCTGAGCTTAATTCAGAAGATAAGCGTTTTTCATCCCGCTTTAATGGAAAAAATGCGGTCAGCATAGGCATTGTCAAAAAATCTGTTGCCAATCCTCTAGAGGTCAAGGAAGGCGTCGTTGAAAAAGTTAATCAAATTAGTAAGCGTTTACCCTCAGGAACTGAAATCGAAATTTCTTCTGATAAAACTGTCTTCATTCAAAAATCCATTGAACATGTTTATCGCACTATTTGGGAAGCCACCTTCCTTGTGGTCGTGGTTGTATTTCTATTCTTAAGATCCATCCGTGCCTCAATCATTCCTCTGGTGACCATTCCCGTTTCCTTAGTTGGAGCCTTTATCTTAATGTTCCTGTTTGGCTTTACCATAAACATTCTTACTTTATTGGCCCTTGTTCTCGCCATTGGACTTGTGGTGGACGACGCTATCGTGGTCTTAGAAAATATTTATCGTTATATAGAAGAAGGAGAAAATCCCTTTGACGCAGCCATTAAGGGCGCCAAGGAAATTAGCTTTGCTGTGGTAGCCATGACCCTAACGCTTGCTGCTGTTTACGCACCTATTGCCCTTTCAAGCGGCATTACAGGGAGACTCTTCACAGAATTTGCCCTTACCCTTGCAGGGGCAGTGATTATTTCTGGCTTTGTGGCTTTAACCTTAACCCCAATGATGTGTGCCCACCTCCTCACTCACCATGATCATCGGGCACTTGAAGGTCATCGTTTTGCTGCAGCTTATCAAACTTTTTACGAAAAAATTGGACTATGGTTGGATAAACTCGACCAAGGTTATGCGGCTCTTTTAACCCTTGTTCTTCAAAAACGCCTCTGGGTGATTTTAGGAGGACTTTTCATTGCCCTTATAGGTGTTTATCTTGCTGTCTTCCAACTAAAACGTGAACTTACACCTGCAGAAGATCAAGGTGTTCTGAGAACAACAGCCGAGTCTCCCTATGGAGCCACTTTAAAATACCTTGAAAAATATACTAATCAAATGGATCAAATCCTCTCTTCTGTACCTGAACTGGTCAAACGCATGACAATTGTGCAAGTGGGGGACTTTACTTACTCAAACAATACGATGCTTCCTTGGGAGGAAAGAAAGCGGAGTTGTAGCGAAGTTTCAAAAGCAATCACACCAGAACTCGATAAAATCATTGGTCTTCGAGTACGAGCAAAATGTGAGAATCGTTCGGTTATTGGGGGCGGCAGCGGCTTTGATCTTTCTTTTGTGATTCAAACAACGCGCTCTTATGAAGATCTTGCAGATCAAATGCAAAAAGTCTGGGCGGCTATGCTTCAACATCCAGGAATTGGAAACGCTATCCCTAACATGGGAGAAGCGGGAGAAGACTTCAAAGTTCAAGTTGATGTTGAAAAAGCGGCTACCTTAGGAATTGAGCCAGATGTTGTCGCACAAACTTTAGATACGCTGATTGGGGGACGACGCTCCACCACTTTTGAGAGAGAAAGCAAACAATATCCTGTAAAGGTTTTGGTAGGAGAAGAATTCCGAAGGTCTCCTGAAAATGTTTTAGAAATGACAGTAAAAGGGCAACGAAACAACAAAGAAACACTTGTCCCTCTTAAGGATATCATCAAAGTTATTTCCACCTTAACAACACCAGAAATTCACCACTTTGAAGGTCTCCGTTCAGTCACCATTGATGCCACCCTCAATGAGGGATATGGGTTAGGGCAAGTTTTAGATGACATTAAGAATGTGGCGGACAGGATTCTTCCCGATGGTTATTCAACAACCGTCTCAGGAGAAACCCGCGATTTCCTTAAGGAATCTTATACTATCTATCTTATCTTTGGGCTCGCCATTGCCTTTATTTTCTTGGTTATGGCTGCACAATTTGAAAGCTTTATTGACCCCTTTATCATCATTCTAAGTGTGCCCCTTTCTTTAGCAGGCGCCTTGTTTACCCTGTGGATTTTCCCCTCTGGCACCTTGAATATCTATAGTCAAATCGGTCTGGTCACCTTAATTGGCTTGATTACCAAGCATGGTATCTTAATTGTAGATTTTGCCAATAAACTTCAAACTCAAGGAAAAACATCTTTAGAAGCCGTTATTGAGGCGTCCCGTTTGCGCCTGCGTCCCATTCTCATGACAACCTTTGCCATGGTATTTGGCGCCGTCCCCTTGGCTTATTCTAGCGGAGCAGGTGCTGAAACCCGCGAGCAAATTGGCCTTGTAATTGTGGGTGGTATGTCTTTTGGAACCTTCTTTACCCTTTTTGTTATTCCTGTGGTTTATACTTACCTCAGCCGAAAAGCCCCCCCATCTCCATCAAAGCGCGGCAAAAAAAGTCTTTAAATTCAATAAAATATAGCATTTAAAGACTTTATCAACTTTTCCCTAGAAGAAAATTAACTCTCTTTCTCTATACTATAATTATGACAAACGATTTAGAGAGAGGATAAAAAATGGCTGAGATTATTGATTTAGATTTTTATAGAAAATTCCGAATAGTCTTGCCAATGCGTCCCAGTAAACTTGCCAAAACAACAAATCATATGACAGCACGAAGTTATACTCGCCCATTTCGTCGCAAACGCCGACTTGATTCTGAGACACAACAAAAAGAAAAATAGGGAAACAACTAATTCTAAACCTTTTAACCAACTGAAAAAGAAATGAGAAAGGCCAGGATAACCCTGGCCTCAAGGAAGATGGGAGCTAAGAATCTCAAGAGCTTGAATTCTCTAGAGATCCATAGCTTTGAATCACAGAAATTTATAACACAACCACCAACATTACCACCATACTACTCTTCAAAACACCAAACTTACGACCATCAACACAATCTTACCAAGCTTTACCAACAAAAGAAGAATAGAAGTAATAAAGCTTGAATCAAAGTGCTATTATGATATTTCTGGTATGCATGAATAACAAACCGGTAAGAAATCCCAGTTTATCTATGATCTAGAGAGACTCACAAAACTTAAAATTTATCAGATCTCCAATAGATTAGAAGGCACCTCATTCATTTAGAATGCTATTTCCGCAGAGAGAGAAGCTCTAGTCTTTCTTTGTATTAAGAACCTCTTGCAAGTAGGTATTAAGAACTTCTATGCGCTTAAAACCCTTCATCTGTTTAGGATATGAATAATATAATTTTGTTCCTGGCCCTTCATATTCTTGAAGAATGGGGATAAGCGAAGATTCCTGAACGGCAGGATATTGATCGGACATAGCTAAAATCCCCACACCTTGCTCAGCCATTTTCAAAAGCCCAGGCCCTGTGTTCACCCGCAAGAATGGTTTCCTAAGGTTCTCCATCGTTCTCCCCGCATTCAAAATCCAATGAAGGCTGTTGCCATAGGGATGGACATGATAATCAGCATAAGTGAGTAGACGGTGATTGTCCAAATCTTCAATTGTCTTTGGCTCCCCATGCTTCTTAAGGTAGTCACGACTTGCAAAAAATTTAGGGGTAAAAGTGATGAGGTAATTTTGGATAAGGTCAGGTTGGTGGGGAATAAAGGTTCGAATTGAAACATCAGCTTGCCTTAGATTTAAATCCAGGTTGTCATCATTACCTGTAATGACCAACCGCATATCAGGATACTTTTCATAAAACCCGAGAGCATAGTAGGGAAGCCACATGGAGGCTAAGGAAACCGTCGTTATAATACGCAAAAGTCCTGCGGGGTCATTCTTTTCTTGAGTAAAAAGAGTCTCTACAGCTTCAGCTTCGTAAAACATGCGTGTGGTTACAGTATATAAATTCTTGCCTTGGGGAGTCGGCTCTAAACCATGGGGCAAGCGGTGAAAAAGACGTGTTTTTAATTCATGTTCCAGTTGCATGATCGTGCGACTTAAGGAGGATTGGCTGATATTCATTTGAAAAGCAGCGTTTGTGAAACTCCCAGCTCGAGCAACTTGATGGAAAACTTTAAGCCTCTCCCAATTCATTCTAACATTCTCCCTCAAAACAAACTAAAATTTAATATATAATAAGTTCATTCTTGATTGTCTTAAGAAAAAATGCAACTAGATTTAGAAAAATAATCTTCACAATAAAACTTTATAAAAACTCACAGGGTAAATATGAAAAAAAATCTGATCATTTTTTCCACATCTGCTGGACATATCATTGAGTATTTTGACAGCTACCTCTATGGCTATTTTGCTTTTATGTTGGCTCCTATCTTTTTTCCTTCTGATGACCCGACCGCATCCTTGATCTCTAGCTTTGGGGCTTTCGCAGCTGGTTTCATTATGAGGCCATTAGGGGGTATTTTCTTTGGCCATTTAGGCGACCGATTTGGAAGAAAAATAGCGTTCTTGAGTTCGATCCTTCTTATTTCTGTCCCAACTTTTGGGATTGGTTGCCTTCCCGCATATGATACGATTGGAATTGCTGCCCCTATCCTGTTAATCATCTTTCGCCTCCTCCAAGGTGTATCTTTGGGAGGAGAGTATGGCGGAGCTTCGATTTTCATCCGCGAACATGTGCAAAAGAATGAGGCGGGGTTTGCAGGAAGTCTTCTTGCAGCTATCGGCTTTGTTGGAGCCCTCGCGGGCACTTTTGTTGCAGCTGCTTTTACAATGGACTCAATGCCTCTCTGGGCTTGGAGAGTTCCATTCTTCTTAGGGGGAGCTTTTGGTATCTTGGTCTACTTCCTTCGACGCAAGCTCATAGAAACGCCTGCTTTTCAAGAAATAGAAAAAAAGGGAGCCATTTTAAAGATGCCTATTTTTACAGTGTTCAAAGACCACTTTAAAGGCATCTTGTCGGGGATAGGAATTGGGATGAACACAACAATTCCTTATTATTTAACTGTTATCTATATGAATCCACAGTACAAAGATAAATTTAGCCTGACAACGTCGCAAATCATGATGCTCAGCACCTCTTTGATGGTTTTGTGGGTGATCGTTCTTCCCATAGCAGGCTATTTTTCTGATAAAATTGGACGAACAAAACTTATGGCGTGGTCCGCTGTGTCAACGATACTGGCAGCTTTCCCCCTATTTTACATAATGCAAGAGACCCAGAACTTTACTCATTTCCTAGCTTGTCAGACACTCATTTGCTTAACAAGTATGCCCTATGTAGCGACCTGCTCTTCAGTCTTGCCTATGTTGTTTCCCCCGGCTGAACGCTACAGTGGCTCTGCTTTCAGTTATTCTTTAGGAGTGGCAGTCTTTGGAGGAACAGCACCGATGATTGTTTCTTGGCTTGTCAGCCATGGTTTAGCTTTTGCTCCAGCGCTCTATCTTATGTTTGCAGGACTATGTGGCTGTGTGGCCGTAATTTCCATAAACGTTGATAAGAATGAAAGTTTAGAATTCTTAGAAGAGGCCTCTAAAAAACTTGCAGCCTAATTCTTTTATGTGATAGGTAGTGGCAAAGAGATTTAAACTCTCCAAAAAGACAATTTAAAGTAAGGGTTGGTAGCTTATATATGGAACTGACTTTAAAGTTAAATCTAACATTAAATGCTGAAGAAGAGCGAGAAAGGCAACTCTATAATCTCGTCCCTACACTTAATGGGATGGGGTATATGTATGAAAGATACAGCCCTTTCGTGAATGAATATTTAAGGGCATATATTGAGTCCCTTCCCCACATTAAAGACCCAGTCCTTGATATTGGTGTTGCCTATGGCGTGACTGTGTTAGATTCTCTTAAAATGGGAGCTTATGTCATTGCGAATGAGATACATAAACCCCATTTGAATCTGTTGGTTCAAAATATTCCTATCGAGCTGAAAAATCATCTCACCCTCAATTTAGGACGCTTTCCTCAGGAAACTAATTTTGAAGAGAATAGTCTTGGAGCCGTTTTAATTTCTCGCGTTCTTAATTTTTTAACGGGAGATGAAATTGATACGGGATTGGCAAAAGTATTTAAATGGCTAAAACCTAGAGCAAAAGTTTATATCATCGCTGAAACCGTATACAAAGAATTGTTTCAAAAAATCATTCCGATTGTTCATGAACGGAGTGCGCAAAATCATAATTGGCCAGGTGAACTTGATCATGTCAGGCATTACATGAGCAAGAGACAAGGGCATCTACCCGACGCTATCCACTTCCTTGATGATAAGGTGTTAAAAAGATCTCTTCTTAAAGCAGGGTTTAGTATTGAGAAATGCTCTCTTTTTTCTAAAAGCAACATTCCTCAAGATGCCCGCTTTGATGGGAAGGAAACAGTGGGTATCATTGGTGTAAAACCGGCCTAATTTTTCAGAGTAAATCTTAATTTCCAAGCTTTAACATAAAAAAACCTCTGCTTTCACAGAGGTTTTTTAATACAGATATCCCTATAAGTTTACTGTTTTTCTGGTGCAGGAGCTGCGGGCGCAGGTGTTGCTACAGCTGGTGCTGCAGCAGGTGCTGGTGCTGCAGGAGCCGCCGTTGGCGCTGCTGGAGCTGCTGGTACAGGTGTTGCCGCTTCTGGCTTTTTCTCAGCTTCTTTTGGCAATGGCTTACCGTCCTTATCAAAAAGCTCTACTTTTGCTTTAGAACGCAGATCCTTCACAAGTGCAAGAATAGCTTCTTGAGTCATAAGAGACTTCAATTCATCCTTAACTTCATCAAACTTAGGAGGCTTAGCATCCCTTACATCTTCTACCATAATCACATGCCAACCGAAATCAGTTTTAACGGGTTCTTGACTATAACTGCCAGGAGTTAAAGTAAATGCAGCCTCACCAAGTTCAGCTGGAAGCTCACTCTTTCGAAACCATCCTAAATCGCCACCTTCTTTAGCTGTTTCATCCTTTGATTTTGATTGAGCTAACTTTTTAAAGTCTGTTCCATTCTTCAAAGCCTTAATGATGGAAAGAGCTACATTCTTATCATCAACAAGAATATGACGGATGTGAACTTCCTTTTCTTGAGGGAATTGTTTTATAACTTCCTCATATTTTACCTTCACATCAGCATCTGTGATTTTTCCTTTGATTTGACTTAAAAGATAGGCTTGAGAAACAATATTTTCCGTAGCTTTTTGAATGGATTGCTTAACCTCAGGATTGTTTGTTTCCCCAGCAGCTTGGGCTGCTTTATTGATCAAATATGTGTCAATAGCTTGATTCACAAGTGCTGGAAAGATCTTATCCTCAGGTGCGGATTGATATTGCTTTGGCAGACCTTCCTTAGCTTTCATAACTTCGGAATAGGTAAATTTCTGACCATCAACGATAGCAACAACAGGATCTGCTGAAAAAGCTGGGGTAGATACGGCTAAAAATGCAACAAGGCTGATTGATTTAAGAAGAGTCGATTTCATATTTTTATTTCCTTAAAGTGGCTTAAAATAAAATTGAGAGCATGCCACCTTCATCCATCTCAATTTATATAAAAATTACTTAAACATAAGAAGCAAAAAGAAGCAAGAGCTAGCCTCTTTATAGGATAACTCTGAATGAGTCAGCTTTATATTACCCCGGTTCATCTAAAGTTGACTTTACAAAATTTTTGTAAAAATCATATAGTAAATAAAATGATAAAAGGAGAAGCATCATGACCTCACAAATAGCTCTATCCCCTCAAAATCTACCGGAAGGTTTGGTGTATCTTCAAGACATCGATCCTACCATTGTGCAGGATATAAAATACGCCCAACACCACAACTTTGTGGGATGTCCTATCCCTGGCTACAACTCTCCCATTGCTATTATATGTGAAGAGGCTGCTTATGCTCTGAAAGCTGTTCAAGAAGAGCTCAAGCCCCTCAATTTAAGCCTCAAAGTT
This sequence comes from Alphaproteobacteria bacterium, assembly GCA_019746105.1. GTDB lineage: Bacteria > Pseudomonadota > Alphaproteobacteria > UBA9655 > UBA9655 > UBA9655. Next base: position 30,491 of record JAIESK010000028.1, on the reverse strand, counting down.
TATGATGCTTACAGACCGCAGGATGCGGTAGATTTTTTTTCTAGATGGGCAGCAGATCCCCGCGATCAAACCATGAAAGCCGAATTCTATCCTACCATTGATAAAGTTAATATTTTTGCAGAAGGTTATATTGCCAAAAAATCATCCCATACGCGTGGTAGTGCTGTGGATTTGAGCATTGTCCCCCTCCCCGTTCCGCCTCAAGCCACGTGGAAACTTGGAGATCCTATTTTAGATGGCCGTCTGCCTAAAGGTCAACGTTTTGATGACAATTCTCTCGAGATGGGCACAGGCTTTGACTGTTTGGATGATCTCTCCCATACAGCCAATCCCAACATTCCTGTCCAAGCCCGGGCCAATCGGCTTTTACTCAAAACCCTGATGGAAAAACATGGCTTTGAAAACTACCGCAAAGAGTGGTGGCATTTTGGCTTTATCAATGAGCCATTTCCTGAGACTTACTTTAATTTTCCGGTGGAATAAGTCAGAAAAATCGAATTTGAACTATAGACGTAGGATTTGACCAAGTTATAAAAGGTTAATTATCTCAATCACTATAGAAAGGATAATGCTACCTTCCCATATAATCATTCCATTCAGAGACTCTCTTGGCCCATTGTTTTTTATGAACAGATGTTTTCTTCATGAAGCTTCTTGGTGTTCCTGATGATACATTCTTCCACCTCTTAGCCCAAGGCCTTATTTGTTGTTCTCTCCAAACAGAAGGGGTAGACATATTTCGCGCAGGAAAAACGCTTTCAACGTGCGGAATTTGTCTCTTATGATTCCTTGAATCTCTTACTAATTGATTGACTTCACTATTAAGTCCTACCATATCACGAACAAGTCTCGCTTTTCTCCGTGCTTCTGGCAACTTTAATTTTCTTTCGGGAGGATTTTTATAAGCCACCCCATAAGTATAAAAAGAGAGAGGATCGCCCATAAAACCAGTATGGGGATTCATCCTATTGAGAGGCTGTGTTTCTGCAATGTCTGGAAAACCAGCTGCAATATAGGCTCCGAGAACTGGTCCAAGGTTTAAGGTATTAATTCCTCCACTATCTTCTATGATAGATTTAAGGATTTCTAAAGATGCTTGCTTAGGAGCTGTTAGGAATGCAATATCTCTTACATGGGGACGTTGCTTTTTAGAAAGCTCTTTTTTAACAACACCCCTTTCTTCATCCACTTCCTTTAAGAAACGACCACCTGATGGCTTAGCTTCTTTTATATGAGTAGATCCATAATAAGATTCTATAAGGTGCAACCGTTCAGGCAATGAGTTTAGTTTTGCTTGTGCAGTTTGAGAAGCTACAACGGCAATGACCAATGAGCTAAATAATATCAATGGTTTCATGCTCTTTCCCCTAACTACAAATGAGATCTAATCTCATTATTATAAAATTTCCTAGTTTCAATCAATATCAAATTTTTATGCGATTGATAATTAGCATTTAAATACTCAAACACTTAAATTTTCAATCCCGTGGCAGATTAATCGTCATTTCAATAACAGCTGGTAAAACTTTCCCACTGAGAGATTTATATGTTAACTGTTCTCCATTCTCTCCATATAAAGCATAGCGACAGAGAAGTGATGTTGATTTTTCTCCTTGAGTTGCATAAGGCTGAGGATTATGTTCTTCTAATATTGCCATTATTGTATTTAATGAAACACCTTCCAATGCCTTCCTGAGGTAAGCCATTTTAATGGGGTCATCAGCATATTTAAAAGTCAGTTTTTTACCATTAACTTCCAGCTCAACTGGTTGCATATCATATGCTTTGGGCCTTTCTTTTTGACCTTCTGCCAAAGCATGCGTCGAAGAAAGGGGAATTACATGAAGATCTTTCTCTTCAAGAGAGATAAACTTATTAAAGTCTTTCAAAATCCACAAAATTCTTTCTAAAGACCCTCCCTCTATGGTTTCAGGGGGCACAAAACGATGGTTAGAACGTTTGTTTGCCTTTGGAACAGCTACCATTGCTTCATCAGATTCATCTGAGGCGACAGATTTTTTTCTGTGCTTTTTTGATTTTTTTCAAGAGGAGGAGAACTCTGACTTGGCAAGGATTTTTGTTGAGAGAAGGCGACATTAAAACGGACTCTAGGGTCAATTTCTTCTTCTTTAAAATATAAGACAAATTGACTTATAGGACCTTCATGATCGACTCCCATTGTTGTTTGCTGTCTTTTTACATCAAGAGTGTCAGCTAGAATGGCTATAGCATCAGGGTATTTCTTCAAGGCTTCTTCTAAATTTCTTAAAGTCAACTCTGGCGTTTTTAACGAGGCCCAAAGGTTTTTTCTAATTTCAATCGGTTTTTTCGACTTATCTTTTTCCCTCTCCTTAAGATTTATTATGAGTTTGTTTATGTCTTCAGAAGTAAGCTCTTCCATTTCTCCTTTTGTCGCAATCACAGACGTTAATTTTGGTTTTGGGAATTCATCTGGCTCCATCGCATAGGAGTAATTTACCGTAATGATGGGAAGGGATAAAAATAATGCACTTGGTAAAATTTTACGAATACTAAACATAGAATTCTCCTTTAATTCATTAATTAATGTCTTAGAATCCCATAAAAGTATTGTCAAGAGATCTTCAAGCACACTAAAAGGGTATAAAATCTCATGCTCTTGAAAATAATATCCATACTTGCGAAACAATAAAGAATACGCTACGAATAATGGCATCAAGTATTTTTTATGATGAGAGTTGAATGAGCAAGCCGCGGCCTTTAATCCTTGATTGTGATCCTGGCATTGATGATTTTGTTGCCATTCTTATGATTCTTGCAGCTCCTGAGAAATTTAACCTCCTTGGCATTACGGTTACAGGCGGCAACGTCCCTCTTAAATACACAACCCAAAACGCTTTGAAAGCTTGCGAACTTGCAGGCCGGACAGATGTAAAAGTCTATGCGGGATGTCCCGCCGCTATGATGCGTAGTCATGCTTATGAATCGGATGTTCATGGGGAAACAGGTCTTAAGGGCCCAGAACTTCCCACCCCTGCTATGAAAGCTCAACCTCAACATGCGGTGGACTTTCTTATCGACACCCTTATGACTTCAAAGGAAAAGGTTATTTTGGCCACTACCGGTCCCCTTACCAACATCGCTGTCGCTCTTATTCGTGAGCCACGCATTCTTGATCACATCGATGAAATCGTCACCATGGGTGGATCCATGGAGTTGGGAAATATTACACCCGCGGCAGAATTTAACTTTTATGCCGATCCTGAAGCCACTCACATTCTTTTAACAAGTGGAAAACTTCCTACACTTGTCGGCCTAGATGTTACTCATCATGTTTTAACAACCCATGACTGGTTTGAGGAACTTGATGCTCTCGATAATCCTGTGGCTCACGCTCTTGTGGCTATGCTTCGGGCTTTTTATGATTATGACGTTCAAACCTATGGGCTGGCCGGAGGGGCTCTTCATGATCCCGCCGTCATTGCTTACCTCTTAAAACCTGATCTTTTCAAAGGCCAGAACGTTCATGTCGAAATGGATCTTTCTTTCAATATCACCCGCGGGCGTTCAACCGTTGATTGGTACAATAAACGGCATTTAGAGAAAAATGCTCATGTCCTCAATAAAATCGATGTTAACGGATTCTTTATTCTTCTCACCGAACTTTTGTCACGTTATGGTACGTCTTCCCTCCCCCAACAAAAGGAGGGGCTATCATGAAGAAAATCCCCCTTATCATGGATTGCGATCCAGGACTAGATGATGCTATTGGCATTCTTCTGGCTCTAGCCTCTCCTGAGGAAATAGATCTTCTGGGGATCACAACGGTTGTTGGGAATTGCCCTCTCGAACAAGCAGAACAAAACGCTCGCCGCATTTGTGAACTTGCAGGACGGCCAGATACGAAAGTTTTCAAAGGGTGTCCCCGCACCCTATTTTCCTCGAACTTTCAAACCGCTTTTACGGATTACTCAGGAGCTGACATCCATGGGGAAATGGGCCTTGGAGGCTGCAAACTTCCACATCCCACCATGCCAAGCCAATCCCAAGATGCAGTAGACTATCTTATTAATACCCTCTTAAACACCCCTTCAAAGATTACTATTGCAGCTTCTGGAGCTCTCACAAACCTTGCCTGTGCCTTTATCATGGAACCCCGCATTAAAGAAAAGATCGAGAAAATTGTGATTATGGGTGGCTCCATTGGCATTGGAAATATTTCTCCCGCGGCTGAATACAATTTTTATACGGATCCGCAAGCGGCTTATGTTATTTTTAAATCAGGTATTCCTCTTGTCATGATTGGACTTGATACCACCCGAAAAACCCAAACATCCGAAAAATGGCTCTCTAAAATCGAAGCCATGGACACCCCTGTTGCCCAAGCCGTCATTGATATGCTGTCCTTTTATCACCGCCCCGATGCCATCCTTGAGCCGGGGGTCAGTGGCGGCGTTCTTCATGATCCCAACATCATCGCCTATCTTCTTAAGCCCGAACTTTATAAAGGGCGAGAAGTTCACGTTGAAATCGATATTTCTTCAACAATTCTAGCAGGTCGTTCTACCGTAGATTGGCATGGAAAATTAGACCGCAAGGCTACAGCCTTCGTGGTGAATGATGTCAATGTTGATGGTTTTTTCAGCCTTCTTACTGAGCGGTTAGAGTATTATGTCTCCCTCAATAAAGGACATACATGCAACCACTGCTAGCCTCTGAAACCGAATCCTTGCCCTCCCACTGCACCGGATTTTTAGAGATTGATACAAGAGCTATTATCCACAACTACCATACTCTTCAAGCATTGCTTCCCGATTCTTTTTGTGCTGCTGTTCTGAAAGCTGATGCCTATGGTTTTGGAATTAATGCGATTGCACCTATCTTAGAGAAGGAAGGCTGCACCGTTTTTTTTGTGGCCCATCTTGAGGAAGGAATTTTCTTAAGGTCCTTTTTAAAGAACACGCAAATATATGTTCTCTCAGGAATTTTACCGGGAACGGAAAGTTTGTTTGTTGAGCATCGTCTCACCCCCGTTTTGAATGACATAAACATGGTGAAAAAGTGGGTTCTAAAAGCACAGCAACAGGAGAAAAAATTATCTTGTGCTCTTCATTTTGATACGGGCATGCATCGCTCCGGTTTTGATCAAAAGGAAACCATCCAGCTTTTCAACTCCTGCAACCTTCTAGATGCGGTAAAAGTTGACTGTGTCATGAGCCATCTTTCCTCCTCCCATGATCTCCAGAGTCCTTTAAATGAGAAACAGAGAAATCTTTTTGAGACACTTCGCCGCCGCTTTCCTGATGCAAAAGCAAGCCTTGCGGATACGGGCGGTATTTATTTAGGCGCCCCCTATCATTACGATATAGCTCGCCCTGGCAAGGGTCTATTTGGTCTTTACAAGGCTCCTCCTGAAACTCCTGCTCTGACGCCTTGCCTTAAGCTTTTTGCCCGCGTTCTTCAGATCCGTAACGTCCCTCAAGGCGAAAGTGTTGGCTATGGCGCCACCCACACACTTTCCCGGGACAGTAAACTTGCTACCCTCGGCATAGGTTTTGCTGATGGCTATGACCGACGGTTGAGCAACAAGGGAGCAGCCCTGATTCAAGGCTTTAAAGCTCCTGTTGTAGGTCGCATTTCTATGGATTATACGGTGATTGATGTGACCGATGTTCCCGAGTCCCTTTGTTTTACAGGAGGTTGGGTTGAACTTGTGAATGAACTTTTCACCCTCGATCACCTGGCCGAGTCCATCGAAACCATCTCTCGCGAGCTTTCCACCGGCTTTGGGCGTCGCCTACAGCGGGTTTATAAATAAAATAAAATAAAATAAACTAAACTAACCTGAAAAAAACTCTTTACTTTTTAGTACATTGGACTGGCCCGCCATCCGCACAAGTCACCATCACTTGAGCTTTAGTCGGACTATCATGATCAAGCGAAGCAGAGGGCCAATTCCCATTCTTGCAGCTACAAAATTTCACATCAAAAATTGTATTTTTTTTATGAGGATGATCGAGATTACATGCAATTGTTGCATTATTAGCACACGCTATATACACTTTTCCTGTGTGCTCTGTATAAGTTATTTTGGGTACATTGTCTGAGGTCGGATTGGGATCACAATAACAAGAAATCACATCACTAGCAGCATGCCCATTTGTCATGCTTGAGGCAACTTCTGCCGTTGCCCATAATACTATCCAGAGAAATTTTTTAACCATTTTTATAATCCTTTTCTGCTTAAAAATTTTCAATTCTTTATTTCAGAAATAGGAATCTCCTATTACCCATAATATTATACTCAAAACTAACATTTTGCTCAAAACACATTAAGTCCTTAGAGCCCATATTTTCCATGGATTATACGGTAATTGATTCAAATATACAAAAATGTTGCGTTATTCTGATTTTCTGATACACTGATTTACAGATAAATATCAAAAGGAACTTAGGATGAAATCAGAAATTATTACCGTTGGCAAAAGAGGAACAATTGTCATTCCTGCATCTTTAAGGAAACGTTTGGGTGTCAACGAAGGGGATCTTTTAATTTCAACAGAGCATGGCAATGGAATTCTATTTACACCTGCTATTGCCGTTCCTATAGAAAAGTATTCCCTTGAAAGAAAAGCGGAATTTCTTCTCTCGAATGCAGTCAATAAAACGGATTATAATGCAGCTTGCGAGGAAGTTCGCAACCTTGGCCTCGATCCAAAAACTGTTAAACATTATAAACCCGAGCACTAAGGCAGGTTGATGAAGAAAGACTTGCTTTTTTTAGATGCTAACGTTCTTTTTTCAACAGCCTATCGTGAAGCCTCTGGTCTCTTAAGGTTTTGGGAACTTACCCATGTTGAGCTTATTTCTTCTTTATATGCCATAGAGGAGGCCAAGCGAAATTTAGCCTCCCATCAACAAGAACGACTTAAAGAAATTCTTAAAGGCGTAAGAGAGATTGATTGCTGTTATGAAAGAATTATCCTTCCAAAAGCTATAAAAATTAATGCAAAAGATGAACCCATTCTCAAAGCCGCAATTTCAGCGAAAGCAAACTTTCTCATCACGGGTGATATGAAGGATTTTGGCAAGTTCTATGGGGAGAGCATAGAGGGGGTTCTCATTCTTCCTCCCGCAGCATACCTCAATAGCAAAACGATAATTCAAACGATAATTCAAACCTAGCCCCTTCTCTTTGAAAGGTGTATACTTAAAATAAAATGAGAGGGGTTATGACCAAAGTCCTATTCGTTGACGATGAACCCGACATTGAGCTTTTGACCAAGCAAAAGTATCGCAAGCAAGTTGCCGAGGGCGTTTTTGACGTTTTATTTGCTTTGAATGGGGAAGAAGCTCTTCAGGTCATTAAAGAAAATCCCGACCTTGAGGTAGTCGTCACCGACATCAACATGCCGCAAATGGATGGCCTTGTTCTTCTTGATAAACTGAAAGAAGCCAACCCCGCCATCAAGACCATCGTTGTCTCCGCTTATGGAGATACAAACATGTTACGCGCCGCCATGAATAAAGGAGCGTACGATTTCGTAACTAAGCCCATTAACTTTACAGAGCTGGGAACTCTTATTGAAACAACCCTTGATCTATGTAGAAATAGCAAAACACCTCTTTACACTTATCAACTTCTCCTTGCGGCTTCTTTCCTTCCCCGTTTAGACCTTAATTACCCTCATCATCAAGCCATGGTCTTGTGGGATGCCTTTGAGTTGGACAAGGAACACCTGATTGCCTTTGGCGTTTCGGTTTTGCCCTCCCCGCTTCCTAGCGAGCTTGCCGTTAGCATAAGCCATGGCCTTTTGCGCGCATCTTTACAAGAAAATCCTGAGCTTTCTTTGGATGCGTTTGACAGGAAACTTGCCCTTGTTAATCCTTCTTTAAAGGCGCACGTTCTCATCAGCCAATATCACAAAGGCACCCATGCGTTTTTTTATCACACTCATGGTGAATATAAGGTAAGCCATAGAACAGGTCAGGACGAAACGGCCCTTCAACCCTCCCAGACGGCTCTTTTAAGTTTGGGAGATGTGGTCACACTGGAAGAAGCAGCCTCGGGCACCTCCCTCTCCCTTTCTTGCCTTAAATAATTTAACGCCCAACAAGTTCTTTTTTGAAGTCAACTTCATGGCGCAATTTCCAAATCCCCAAAAGGTTTGTCAGCACCAAAAGGCCGCCAGAAAGGCCCATGATTGTGCCCGCATGACCTGATTCTAAAAAGGAAAAACCCGTAAAGGCTGTTGCGGCAAAGATAAAATAGCCAACACGTCCTCTCTTAGGGAAAAGCCATTGAGCGGCCTTTTCCCCAACGGCCAAGTAAGCAATGATTGTTGTGTAGCCGGCAATAAAAATGAGGATGGCCATAAAGATATCCGAATAGGGAAAATAATGAGAAAAAGCAGTGGCGACGGCTTGCGACTCATGAATATCTGTCTTCCAGTAGCCTGTTAACAGCACTACGAGAACGCTTAAGGTACAAATCAATGCATCCGTTGCCACACCAAAGATAGAAAGGCAGGCTTGCGTTCCCGGATCTCGGGCCTTCGATTCACTTTGAATAATGGAATCATAACCCACACCCAGGTCCCCAGAATAAACTGCCCTTGCCGTCCCCCACTGAAGAGCCGCAATCATACTGCAGCCTGCAAATCCCCCCACTGTCGCATGACCTGTAAAAGCGGCTACAAACACTTCCTTAAAAAGGTGAGGCAGCTCAGGAATATGGAGCAAAATGATGTAAAGACAAAGCCCAATATAAACGATGATAAAAGGGGGCATCAGGGCCGTTGAAATGTTTGCCAAGCGACGGATTCCCCCAAACCCTCCGTAAAGAGTTACAGCCAATATCCCAATTAAAATCAGAGGGTAATAGGGAGGAGCGACTGCTGTCAGCGCATTGGTAACCGTTACAAATTGCAAGATTTCAACGCCATATATGGCCAAAAAAGCACAGTAAATAACGGGAATCACTTTCGAAAAAAAACGCGTTCGAAAGGCTTTTTGAAGATAGATCATAGGACCGCCATGATGGCCTTGGCGCCCATCATCAATACGAAACTTCATGCCCAAATATATTTCAGCATACTTTATCAACGTTCCAGAAAAAGCTGCAATCCACAACCAAAAAAGTGCTCCCGGCCCGCCAAGCTTAATAGCGGTAATGACAGCAACAATATTCCCAAGCCCCACCATACCGCCAACTGAGGCAAAGTATACACGAAAAGGACTGATACCATCTCCCCCTTCTGAAGAGCGTTGCACCGCCCGAATGGTGCGCAAAGGGTGGGCCAAAACACTTAATTGATAAAAGCCTGAACGAACCGTAAAATAAAGGCCAACGGTCGTAACAATTGTAAAACCAAGATAACCCCAGTAAAAGGATTCGATCGTCCTTAAAACACAAAAAATCGTATCAATTATATACATCACAAAGCTTTCTCACGTCTCAAGCGTGGGAGAAATTGAAGGGGATACCTTACCTCTGCTTTTTAAGAAATGCAACTTTATACCAATTCAACCTCACTCAATGAGTGAGAACAAAACGATATTAGAAACTCAATAAACAACGCTTTATTAGAGAAGATAGGGGTGTTTTATATTTTGAATTAATAATTCTTCAAATTCGTTTTTAGCCAAAGGCCTACTAAAGAAGTAACCTTGACCAAATTCGCAAACTTGTGTTTTCAAAAAATCGAGTTGAATATGTTGTTCTATTCCCTCAGCAATAACTTTAAGTCTTAATTCTTTTGCCATAGCTAAAATCGCACGAACAATAGCTTCTCCCTCATCTTCTCTTGAAATATCCTGAATGAAAGACTTATCAATCTTGATTTTATCGACAGGAAACATCTTAAGGTAACTCAGACTTGAATACCCTGTTCCAAAATCATCAATCACAAGGCCCACTCCTATATTTTTCATAGAATTCATCAAATCTAGATAGACTTGCGCATTTTCCATAATAATACTTTCTGTGAGCTCTAGGTCCAAATATTTAGGATCGAGTTTTGTTTCCTCTAAAATTGATTTTAAGATATGTAGAATTTCTCTCTGTTTAAATTGTTGACTTGATAAATTCACAGAAATACAAAAATCGAGCATAATATCGTTTTGCCATTTTTTAGCCTCTATACACGCACACCGTAAAACCCACTCCCCTATAGGCAAAATGAGGCCTGTATCTTCAGCAATAGGAATAAATTCTTGAGGAGAAATCATGCCTTTTTTTGGATGATTCCACCGAAGCAAGGCTTCTGCCCCCACTACATTTCCTTTTTTAAGGTCAATAATCGGTTGATAGTAAAGCTCGAGCTGATTTTTTTGCAGAGAAAAATGTAATTCATTTGAAAGTTCGAGAAGATATTTAGTCCGCGCATTCATTCTTGGGGTATAAAACTTATAGGTGTTACGTCCCTCAGATTTTGCATAATACATAGCGCTATCAGCATTTTTGAGCAAATTTTCTGCGTTTTTTCCATCTTTTGGAAAAAAAGCCACACCTACACTACTAGTCACAGATAACTTATAGCGACTAATAGAAAATTCTTTCTCCAGCATCTCAAGACATTTTTCAACGATGAGGATCACATCTTCTTCTTGTTTAAGGTGCCGCAGCAAAATAACAAATTCATCTCCTCCCCAACGAGCAACCGTATCACTCTCACGAATACATTCATTAAGACGATTCGAGACACCTTGAAGTATTGCATCCCCTAAATTATGTCCAAGACTATCATTGATAAGTTTAAAACGATCCAAATCGAAGAATAAAACAGCTGCCAATGTTTTTGAACGTGTCTCTTCCTTAATGGCTTGATTAATCCGATCCAGAAGAATGACACGATTTGGGAGCATCGTAAGAGAATCATGAGTCGCTTGGAAAATAAGCTGCTTTTCCATCTCCTTACGTTTTGTTACATCACGAAAGCTGAAGACGCGACCAATAATTTCTCCCCCTTGAACTTGAGGTTTTGTATATCGTTCAAAAAATTTTCCGTCTTTAAATTCAAGTTCATCCAAATATTCAGCCCAAGGCTCAGAATTATAAAGACGCTCAAGACTATTAACAAAGCCATCAGGATCCTTTAATTGGTTTAATACGAAATTTACAGCTTCTTTATCGTTTCCAGGCACTAATACGGAAGATGGTATACCCCACATTTGTGCAAACTTTTGATTATGACCTGCAATTCTTCTATTTTCATCCACAACTAAGATGCCATCAGCGGTCGCTTCTAAGGTTGCTTTGCTAAGAGCCAAAGATTTTTCCAAATTTTTCCCTTGTTCACGATTTTCATTTTCAATCTGTTGGCGCAGACGAATTTCATTTTTTAAATTCTGGCGATTTCTGTATAAAAATAACAACATTATTACTGTTACAATAAAGATTGGTACTCTTATATAAAACGGCAAAAAAGGATCTGGAAATAACTGAGTGGTTATCTGAGACAAATTTTGTAGATCATTATGAATCACTGCAAAATATAATACATATCCTAAGTCTATTAAGACGACTGCAACAAAAATCCATAACAATGAGTTTAGCGCTCTCTTTTTCATAAACCCTTCATATTTTATTATAATAAAATCTTTTGCATATTTATATTAAAATTTAGTTAAAATTATAATAAAAGGTGAAGAGAAATTTTAATTATTGAAAAATTACAACTAAATATATCTAATTTATTATTATTTAAATTCTATGTTTTAACAACATGAAGTTGCGTCAATACAAACTTCTCTTACCTCGGGATTTTCTTCAAATAGGAAAAAGTATTTTTAAGAGTTAGTTTTCTCTTCGGCTTTCCCTCATGTGTGATTTTTTTTGATGAATAAAATTACAAAAATTTTCACCAATCCATAAAAAAGTTACCTCGTTGATATTACTACATATTTTAATAAAAAATTTTTTGCTTTACAAAACTAATAATGATGGCCTTTACTACACTAAGGGTTTGTTCTCTAAAAAAAATTTTATAAAAAAGGGAGAGGTTCTATGAAAGCACAATCAAACCGCGAAAACTTTAATAAAATGCAAGTTGTCTCTCGGTCCAAAATACCTGCAATTAACTCTGTTATGATTGACAATGTTCTCCACAACCTCGGTCTACTTTTAGATTTTCGCAAACATCCTGAATTAGCCTCTTTTATTCCTGAAAATACTCGTCCTTCCTTCAGCTGGACTCATTTGAACCCCAATGAAGAACTTGCTGCTCATGAACATCCAACCTCAAGCATGATTATTATCTGTGAGGGTGAAGGAGAAGTTTTTGGCGATTATGAGGGAAAGATAATTTCTGGAGATATTGTAGTCGTTCCCCCTTACCACAAACATGGCTTTATTGGACGAGGAAAAGATGGTTTTTGGGCTCTCTCCATTCAATTTGAAGGAAACGGTCTTTATGAAGATATTGAAAAGCCTCGTGTCAATTTTATTAAACAAGAAAAAGACTCTCATCCTAATGACTTTTCAATCCTTCTGAATGATCAAGAAAAATTTATAAAAAAATTTAAAGCTCATCCTTTAATTCAGCTCGTACGTTCTGCCTCTACTGAAGATATAGCGACTCGAGAACGATTGCTTGAAGTCCTTAATATTTGGGGCAATTGGTTTCAAAGGATTATTTGCCTTCGGGCTGCTTGTGGAGGACCTTCTGAATATCAAGGTTTGGCTGAACAACACATTCTAGAAGAAGTTGGACATAACACCTCGATACTTGAGTCGAGAGAAAATAAGTCTACTTCGTTACATGATCCTATTTTAGAGGCAACAGCTAGCTGGTTTTTTGAAAAAATGCTTTCTTCGACAGTTCAAGAGAAAACAGTTCTTATCCATTTTGTACTAGAAGGAGCGGGAGATATTTTCCATAAAGAAGCCCTACGTCTCTTTGGTAATACATCACACTTTACAACCCACGTCGAACTAGATGAAGATCATTTTGGAATGGGTTGCCGTGTTTTAGAAACCTCAGGGGATTATGACATTGAACGATTAAGAATCGTTTTAAGTCAAGGATGGGAGATGTTCGATCTTTTACTCTCTCGTATAGCGTATTTTGCACAAAATGAGCACGTCCAAAAAGACACTGACTCTAGTTATGCAAGAGCTTCATAGAACAAAGGATATCAACTTATGCTAGCACATAAAAAGCCAATCCCTGATCCCACGAAAAAAGTTTCTATCGTCTCCCGTAAAGATATTCCCGTGCATTTGATAGAGAGAAATGGCAAATTAGACGATTCAGGTGAATTACGAATTTTTCATTCAAATGCAACACTCCAAAACATTCTTCAATCACCCTCTGAATTCTCACTGGCTTGGGCAACTTTGAAAGCAGGAGAAATGATTCCGCCACATACTCATGACACTTTAACTATTTTAATCGTTTATCAAGGTTCTGGGCGGTTGCTTCTGGAAGATAAGCGGGAGTTTTCTGCTGGAGATTGTATTGTCATTCCACCCTATTGCGAAGCCGGATTTATAGGCGAAGCACCTGATGGATTTCATGCTATTTCTATTGAGGTAGGGAAAGGTAGAAACTTATCTTCTTGAATAATTAGGGAGCGCTAAATGCAATCTCAAATTTTACGAATTGATCATATTGACGATATAGAAGAAATTGAAAAAATACCTTTAGAGGTTCGCCTCAAAGAGAAAACAATTTATGATATTATTGAATCAGCAGCAAAGAAATGGCCGGAGAGAAACGCACTTACCTTTCTGCCTTTTTGTGCACCTTTGGATGCGGCAACAACCTTCACTTATCAACAGTTCTTTGATCTGGTAAAACAGGCAGCAAATCTCCTCGTGGCATTTGGCGTTAAACCAGGTGATGTCGTTTCATATATATTGCCAAACATTCCTGAAAATTATTTTTTATTCTTTTCTGCCCAACTTGTTGGAATTGCAAATCCTATTAGTTTTAGATTACCTCCAGAGCAAATTGCAGAACTTTTACGAACAGCAGGGAGCGAAATTTTAATTACAACAGACTTTAAAACAAATCCTGAAATATGGGAAAACATTCTGATCATACGCAATCTTTATCCAAGGCTAAAAAAAATTATCGTATTGGGAGATAAGACAGATCCTGAAAAGGGTACTTATAATTTTTATGAAGTGTTATCAGCTCAATCTTCTTCCCTTACATTTCAACAGAAAAAAATTAAATCTAAGGCGATTTCCTCTTATTTTCATACAAGCGGCACCATGGGGCCTCCTAAGCTTGTGCAGCATACTCAGGAGGGGATGGTATACATAGCGTGGGCTGCGGGCTTGTTTACAAAATATGGGAGGACAAATTCTGTTCTTTTATCTGGGCTTCCCATGTTTCATGTTGGTGCGCCAATAGTTGAAGCGCTTTCTGCCTTTTTTTATGGCGCCTCAGTCATTGTAATGAGTCCTTTAGGTTGGTCTGACCCTCTAATCATTTCTCACTTTTGGAAAATTGTTGAAAAATATCAAGGAACTTCAATGATAGCCGTTCCGCCTATTTACAAAGCATTACTAAAAATTCCACTCAATGGTGCAGATGTCAGTAGTTTATATTCGGCTGTTTCTGGTAATGTGGCTATAAGCAAAGAAGACTTCAACCAATTTAAGGCCATCACAGATGTATGCATCGCAACTTTATGGGGTCAGACTGAAGTCATAGTGGGGTGTTTTAACTTTTCTTCTCTTCCAGAAAGTAAAAATTTCGGATCCGCGGGCACTCGCTTTCCTTATGAACAAGTAAAGATTGTAAAACTTGATAAAAACGGAAACATTTTACGAGATTGCTTACCGATGGAGGCGGGCCTTTTATGCATAAAAGGTCCCAATGTTACTGGGTATCAGCTACCAGAGTTAGATAAAACAGCTTTTTTCCCATCGGGTTGGTTTAATACTGGGGATTGGGCGTATCAAAATGAGGAAGGTTATATCTGGATACTAGGCCGTCAAGCTGATTTTATTCCTTACAAAGGTAAATATATATCCTTATTAGAAATTGAAACAATATTGCATCAACATCCTAAAATAAAAATAGCAGCAGTAATTAGCATGTTAGATATGGGTTTAGATGCAATCCTTCGTATTTATGTGATATTACATGAGGACGTTCCCATGATGGCTGAAGAAGTGAAGCATTATATCAACAATTTGCTTAGAGAGAAATATGGAGCCATTAACATCGACATTAAATTTTGCAATCAATTGCCTGTAAATGGAATGGGTAAAGTTCTTAAATATGTATTAAAAGAAGAACTTTTTAAACAAAAGAAAAACGCCCTCTAAGATTGCTTTTCATGAAAAGCTTTAACCAAAGCAGACAGATTAAACTCCATCATCTTGAGATAAGTATCCGCTTCTGTACCTGGCTCTGAGAGGGCATCCGAATAAAGTACGCCAGCAATTGTAACCCCTGTTTCCTTTGAAATTTGCTCAAGCAAACGGACATTAGAAATATTCTCCACAAACATAACATGAATCTTTTCTTTTTTAATCCGCTCAATAAGTTTTGCAACGGCAAGTGCAGAAGGTTCTGCATCCGTACTAATCCCCAAAGGAGCAAAGAAAGTAATGTCAAACTCCCGTCCCAAGTAGTCGAAAGCATTATGATTAGAAATCACTTTTCGATTTTCCACAGGAATGGTCTCAAGTTCATGGTTGGTCTTTTCTTGCAACGCTTTCAAATGTTTTTTATAGGCATCTCCGCGAGCTTTAAAATATTTTGCTTCTTCTGGCAGCAAGCTGGAAAGCCCCTCAACAATATTATCCACGTAAACTTGAGCATTCTCAAGACTATGCCACCCATGAGGATCAGGAAAGCGGCGCTTCCCATGAAGAATGGGCCGAATGCCTTTGGAGGCCACCACAACTTGTCCGTAAAAACCTGACGCCTTAATAAGACGATCAAGCCATCCTTCAAATCCCAACCCATTTTTAATCACCAACTTTGCATGAGTCAGATCTTTTGCATTTTCAGGACGAGGCTCAAACACGTGAGTATCTTGATTAGGGCCTACTAGGTTTTTAAGCTCAATCTTGTCTCCTGCAATTTCATGAACCATATTTTGCAGAATGCTAAAGGTTGTCACTACAAGCGGTTTAGCCATACATGTAGTTGAGAAAAAGAGAAATGAAAGAAAAAGAAAAAAGCGCATCAGTCACGTCCTTGTTGTCGTTTAAGTGCTCCAAAGGGAGCTATAAAAAGTGATACAGCATAAATCAGACCTGCTATTAAAATAATTGATGGTCCTGACGGCCATTCTAAATGGTAGGAAAGCAATAATCCAAAATAACCGGAGAGAACAGCAAAAAAACTAGAAAACAAGAAAAGAGACCACACATGGCGAGCCCAAAGACGAGAGGATACAGCGGGTAGCATCATCATACCCAAGGCCATCAATGTGCCTAAAGCTTGAAAGGCGGCCACAAGATTTAAGGCAACCAAAACAAGAAAAAGGAAATGATACATTCCTCCCCAGCCTCCAATGACCCGCAAAAAACCCGGATCAAAACATTCAATCAAAAGAGGGCGATAAATGATGGCCAGGATACATAAGGTAAAAGTTGTAATGCCCGTCACCATAAAAAGAGAGGTATTGTCAACAGCTAGAATGGTGCCAAAGAGAATATGCATCAAATCAACTTGGCTCCCTTGTGTTGAAATAATAAGCACGCCCAGGGCAAGGGAAATCAAGTAAAATCCAGCAAAGCTGGCATCCTCATTCAAAATAGTAAAACGAGAAATCACGCCCGAAAGGGAGGCAACAATAAAACCAACGACAAATCCTCCAAGTCCCATGGCAGGTAAGGAGAGTCCTCCAATCAAAAAACCTATAGCCGCTCCGGGAAGAATGGCGTGAGAGAGAGCATCTCCCATCAAACTCATCCGCCTTAAAACCAAGAGAACCCCAACAGGACCGCATCCCAAGGCCAAAGCCATACATGCCATCAAGGCGCGCCTTAAAAACATATAATCCGCAAAGGGAGAAATAAAGAAATCAACCATGAGGCTCTTCTCCTACCATTGCCTCCCAAGCTTGCGAAGTTTCAATCATGGATTGTATGTTTGCTTTTGTAAGCACTTTTTCTGTAGGCCCTTCACGGTAAAACTGGCGCGCAAGAAGCAAAGTATTTGGGAAATGCTCATTTACCAAGGCCGTGTCGTGTAAAACCGCAATGACCAGCCGCTTTTCCTGTACCCAAACATGCACTAATTTCATTAAATCGGCAATGGTTCGGGTATCAACGCCTGTAAAAGGCTCATCTAAAAAAATTACAGGAGCATCTTGTAAAATAAGGCGAGCAAAAAGAACCCGTTGAAATTGCCCACCCGAGAGGGCTTGAAGGGGCGTTTTAGCAAAAGAAGCCAGTCCTACTTGCTCGAGAGCTGCCTGCATTTTGTCCCGCTGTTCTTTGGTGTACCTTCTAAAAATCCCCACCTCACGAAAAAGGCCCATGGCAATGGTGTCGCCAACGGTCAAGGGAAAGCGTCGATCGAGTTGATTTTGCTGGGCTAAATAAGCCACGTCACAAGGGCAAAAGCCTCGGAAGATGACTTTCCCAGTTATGGGTTTTTGTAAGCCCAAAAGGGCTCTTAACAAAGTACTTTTGCCTCCCCCATTGGGCCCCACAATGGCCCAAAGAGAGGGAACATCAAAATGACACATCAGACCTGAAATAACTGTATTCTTGGGATAAGTTACCGTCAGATTCTTGATCTCAATCCCGGGGGAACCTCCTGCCTCACAATGAACCACCTTATGTTTTTTCTGAAAGATATTCCAAAAAGAGGGCGAGGCATGCTCCATAGGTTAAAATGCCCAGTAAACGCCCAACCACAGGGCAGCTAAAAGGATACTCATCGTTAAGAGCCGAAAAAAAGCCCCTTGTAATATTGGATTCTCATAATTTCTCATTTAACACACCGTACTCTCAGTTAAGAATCATTCTTAAAAAGTGAATTAATGAATGGTGCCTTAAAAATGAGAAAAGTCAATAAAAATATGAAGATTTATAAACGCAAAATATATATAATAGATACAAAAAGGAATTTTTCTCTTGCAAATTCTAGATTACAAAATTAATGCTTATTACGATAAGTATTGAATTTAAATTTTTTTGATAAATGTATTTGGCAAAACTTTACTCGTTTTTTCAATATTCTTCTACAAAAACTTAATACTATTTATTTTATAGAAAGGTTTTTATGTTTATAAAATTAAAAAAATTTTCTAGAATTACATTTTTTTATTTTCTTATATTGGCAATTTTTTTGCCAATTTCTCTCGCAGCGATGAATGATACGGAAGATAGAGAACCCGTTACACGTGTTCTCTTGCGATCAATAGCAAAAGTAAGTATGGGAGCAGGGCTAATTTTTGCAGGACAACAATTAACGGAAGAATACAATAATAGCTCTTCTAATCAATATTCAGATGAATACTATAACAATGGACTTCTATTGGCAGAACAGGGAAGTACTATGCTTGGACTTCAACTTATTGCTTCAGCATGTTATGATCTTAGTTTTTGCGCCTACATGAGGTGGAGATCTCCTTCCACAAGTATCTCAACAGACAATCAGACTAAAAGAGGAAAAAAAACTAGAGGTAAACAACAAATTCAAGTGCTTGAAAAACAAGATTCTCAAAAAGATATTTCTCGTTTCTTTAATTATCTTACTAATGGACTCGATGTTGCATCTGCTGTTTTGTGGATTCCACAAACTGTCTATATAATTCAAACACATCATCCAATAGGATTATATACATTTTATCCTGATTTTCATTCGGGCTTCAAATTGGATCCCCGTATTAATGTTTGGACCACAAGTGCAAGCTTTGTAAATTTCTTACTATCTGCCCGAGATTTAATCAGTCAACTAAGAGGAAACACGCCTTCCCCGAGCTCGCCTTTTCGAAGTTTTCTTAAAGCATGTTCTACGACAACGAGTGCTAAATTTTTTGAAGAAAAAATGAGACAGAAACTATTGATAGCAGTGTATCAGGGAGATTTTTCTCAAATAAGCGATCATAATGTACCTCTAACGATTCTTAAGTATCTCTATTATCTACGTATAGGAGACAGTATTAAAAATTTCTATAATGGATGTCGAATGGTTTATAATGAAAAGAAACAGTGGTTGAATCTTGTAGATGACTTGGCCGCTCCGCTTAGAGTTGATGCAAATTTGGAGCCTAAACCTAAAAAAAGACGAAACTCTCGTCGCTTGAACTCTTCCTCTAGAGTAGACGAATTGGGGATTCCCACTATAACAGAAAGCTCATCCTCTTTATCAAACACTTCTGCAACTAGCGCTTCAGCAGCTAGCACTCCCGTCCTTAGTGCTTCTAAGCCTAAAGTAAAAACTCGGGGAGTATCGAAGCCACCTACATCAGAACTTCAGAATATTGATTCATATTCGAGAGCTAGCGCTTCCTCTGCAAATGATAGCGAGAGAAAGAGTTTCTTATCAACTGTTCAAGAAATACGTTTAAAGAATTCTGCTAATAAAAAAGACATTAAAAGGATGTATGAACATGCCGCAAAGTTTAAAAATGGAATCATTAGACGAAATGGAAACAAAGTTACAATTAATTGGAAAAGGGCAGATAGAGATCGTTCAGTAACGTTTGAATTAGGTCATAAACAAAGGAATGAAAAGAGTTCAATCCTTAAAGGACATAAATTAAAAATGGCATTAGATGCTTTAGAACAAACGTATCTTGATGGATGGGATAAAGAAAATATTCTTGCTCACTTAGATGGACGATTTAAGCTCTATAATCTACCCTACCAGTTTTTAAGAGTTCTTTGGACCGATCAAGGAGGAGATTAGACTTCAATAACTTTCTGGTAAGCAGTTTTCTTTAAACCGGGATTTCAGATCTGTGAAAAAAAACTTTCCTCTTTGCCTTCCAATTGAGTATAGTCTGAGAATCAAGAATAAAATGAGGATCGTGAGGGTCAGAAAATGAGTCAAAACATTATTCCCGAGTTGAAAAAACGCATGACAGCTGCTTTTGACATCGTCCATAAGGACTTTACCGGCTTAAGAACCGGGCGGGCCTCCCCTACCCTTTTAGAATCCGTGACTGTCGATGCTTATGGAAGTCGCATGCACATCAATCAAGTGGGCAATATTAATATTCCCGAGCCTCGCCTTCTGACCGTCCAGGTGTGGGATGAATCCTTAGCGCCAGCTGTGGAAAAGGCTATCCGTGAAGCGGGCCTTGGACTTAACCCTTCAGCAGCTGGGGCTGTGATTCGTGTTCCCCTTCCTGAATTAAGCGAAGAACGCCGAAAAGAATTGGTGAAAGTGGCAGGAAAATATGCAGAGCAAGGACGTATCGCCATCCGCAATATTCGGCGGGATGGGATGGATCAAATCAAAACCATGGAACGCGACAGTCATATCTCAGAAGATGACTCTCATCGCCTTTCCGATGAAATTCAAAAAGTCACTGATGAGTTTATTAAAAAGGTAGATGAGGCTCTATCCCATAAAGAAAAAGAAATTCTTCAAGTATGAGGCACTTTCCAATGAATGACCAACATCTCACAAAAATTCCCCAACATGTGGCTATCATTATGGATGGCAATGGAAGATGGGCGCGTCAGCAATCCCTTTCTCGCCTAGAAGGCCATAAGAAGGGTAGTGAAGTCGCTCGTGAAATTGTGACAGCAGCATCGCGCATTGGTATTTCCTACCTTACTCTCTATGCTTTTTCTTCAGAAAATTGGCGCCGGGATCCCCATGAAGTTACGGGGCTTATGGCTCTTTTACAACATTACCTTGAAACAGAAGCTGAAGAACTTCATAAAGAAGGCGTGCGCCTAAAGGTCATTGGAGAAAGGACTCTTCTTCCCAATACTATTCTCAACCTTATCAATCATGTTGAAGAACTCACAAAAAACAATAAAGCTCTCACTCTTCAAATGGCCATCAGCTATGGAAGCCGAGCTGAAATTATACATGCCATTCAAGAGATTGCTCAAAAAGTTCGCGATCGACGACTGGATGCGGAAGAGATTACGGAAAAAACCTTTGAAGAGCACCTTTACACCACAGGTGTTCCTGATCCTGACCTTATGATTCGCACCAGCGGCGAACAACGCATTAGCAATTATCTTTTGTGGCAAATGGCTTATACAGAACTGGTTTTTGTGGACAAATTCTGGCCTGATTTTACTCCAGAAGACTTCATGGAAACTCTTTTAACCTATCAAAACAGAGAGAGACGTTTTGGCACGGCAGCCTAAATTTCGTAAAAACAAAAACTTTCAGACCCGCCTTCTTTCTGCGGCCCTTCTCATTCCCCTCTCTCTTGGCCTTATTTACATGGGCCCTCCTATCAGCTTAATCCTCGGCGGAGTCGTGATTCTTTGCCTTTTTATTGAATGGGGTTTTCTATGTCTTAAGAGCCCTCTTCCTTTTTTTCAAAAGCTTCTTTTTGTTATTTTGGGTACCTTTTACATAGGTTTCTCCATCTACTGGATTATTCCTTACCTGGCCTTGAACGAAGGGTGGAAATTTATATTCTGGCTTTTATTCCTTGTGTGGAGCACCGATAGCTTTGCCTATCTCGGAGGCCGTATGATGGGAGGTCCCAAGCTTGCCCCTTCTATCAGTCCTAACAAAACCTGGTCGGGTTTTATAGCTGGCATGATGGGAGGAGCTCTTGTGGGGTATAGCGCAAGCCTTTGGCTTTTACCTGGTATTTTTTCATTTATTGCCATCATTTTTTTGGTGCTTGTGGCCCAAGCGGGAGACCTTCTTGAATCTCAAGCTAAACGATGGAGTCAGGTGAAAGATTCAAGTTCTCTTATTCCTGGCCATGGCGGCTTTTTAGACAGATTGGACAGCTTCCTTGCTGTCTCCTTTGCTCTCGCCCTTTGGCAAATCGTGCACCTCTCATGAAGAAACTAACTGCCGGATGGCTAAAACTGCCCGGTCTGCAACGGCTTTTCACCCTTTTTCTCCAGGAAGGGGCAACTCTCCGCCTTGTGGGTGGATCCGTACGGGATAGCCTTTTAGGCCTTCCGACAAACGACATTGATCTAGCCGTTGACCGTCCTCCTCAATGGGTCTTGGATATTCTGACAAAAAATCATATTAAAGCCATTCCGACCGGCTTTGATCATGGCACCATTACGGCCATTTTAGATAAGCAGCCCTATCAAATCACCACCTTGCGCCTTGACATTAAAACCTTTGGACGCAGAGCAGAAGTTGCCTTTACGGAAGATTGGGTCCAAGACGCCCAAAGGCGCGATTTCACCATTAATGCCCTCTATGCGGATAGAGAAGGAAACCTCTTTGATCCTGTGGGAGGACTTGAGGATTTAGAAAGTCACCACGTACAGTTTATTGGAAATGCGTCCCAGCGAATTAAGGAAGACTACTTACGTATTTTGCGGTTCTTTCGCTTTTCAGCTCGTTTTGGGAGAGAGCCCTATAACCAAGAAGGTCTGGTGGCGTGCCGTGAGTTTGCCTCCCACTTGCCCCATCTTGCCCGTGAGCGCGTCACGGATGAATTTCTACAGATCTTAGAGCTTCCCAACCCTCTTTATGCTTTGGAAGCCATGAAAGAAACCGGTGTTTTGCCTTATATTTTTCATCCTAAAACCTGGGAGGACTTCAAAACACTTTTGTCTCTAGAAAAAACAACAGAAATACTCCCCGATCCTATCTTAAGACTGGCATCTTTTCACCCTCTTTTAAGTGAGCTAAAATCCCATCTGCGCCTTTCAAAGGCGCAAACTACAAAGCTTAGTTTCTTACTAAAAGAGCATGATCCCATAACAATAGATTCATACAAGCATTTTTCTTATCTTTGGGGCAAAGAGTGCACTCTTGATGCCGCTATCTTGCAAACCAGCTATCGCCATGTCTCTGAGGAAATCTCTTTAAAGGATGGGGCAGCTTTCCTAAACCACCTACAAATCCTCTTAAATGATTTCTCCATCCCTGTTTTTCCTCTTAAGGGGCGTGACCTCCTGGCCCTCCATATTAAACCAGGAGAAGAACTTGGTGAGCTTTTAAAAGCTGTTGAAGATTGGTGGATTTCTGAGGATTTTACCCCAAATAAAAAAGCCTGCATTGCGTATTTAAAGAGCCTCTAGAGGCTGAGGTATACATTTACCTCATGCTCTCTGGGATCACACCGTCGGTGAATGTAGTGAATAGTACGAAATTTCTTTAATTTATCCCCAAGATATGCCACAAGGTGATAAGGTCTAAAAAGGAGTGCCATCCACTATGATCAGAGCTCTTTTATTTTTCATACTCTTTTCACTCACAATCCCCCTTCAAGCTGCCCCGCAAAAGACCGTAAACCTTTATGGATGGGCCTATGTTTTTCCACCTGAGATGCTAGTTCAATTTCAAAAAGAAACAGGGATTAAGGTTAATCTTGACGTCTATGATACTCCAGAAATCATGGAGACAAAGCTATTCACAGGCAACTCAGGCTATGACGTCGTTATGGTGACTGTCTGGCCCTATCTGCCACGCCAGCTTGAGGCCAAAATTTATCAACCTCTTCAAGCCTCCCTTATTCCTAACAAAAAAGAAGTTGATCCTCTTCTTTTGAAGAAAATGGAGAAGGCTGACCCTCAAAACGTTTTTGCTCTCCCCTTTATCTGGGGAACCAATGGATTTGCTTATAATGTGAAAATGATTGAAAAACGTGACCCTAAGGCTCCTGTCAACAGTTTGGCCATGCTCTTCGACCCCCAAGTAGTTGCAAAATTTGCCGATTGTGGGGTCATGCTCATTGACTCTCCCATTGATGTATTTCCACCCGCTCTAGCCTATTTAAAGAAAGATCCCAATTCAGAAAGTCCTGAAGATCTTAAGGAGGCAACGAAGCTCCTTACACAAATTCGTCCTTATGTTAAAAAATTCAAAGCCAACCCAGCCACAGAAAATTTGACTTCAGAAAATTATTGCCTTGTTCAAGGATTTTCCTCTGAACTTACATTGGCTCAGGAGCTGGGCAAGAAGATGGGACTTGATATTCGTTATGTCATCCCAGAAGAGGGGGGAAGTCTTTGGGTAGATGCTCTAGCCATTCCAAAGGATGCGCCTCATTCTGAAGAAGCCAATATGCTTATCAACTTCCTTTTACGCCCTGATGTCATTGCTCAAGTAACCAATGAGATGGCTACAGCCAACAGTGTTCCTTCTTCCTCAGAATTTATTGAAAAGGATATTCGCAATAATCCACTTATCTTTCCTTCCAAAACTACCTTAGAAAAGTTATACATAGATAAGGTTCATTCTCCCCACTATGAGCGCCTTCGCCTCAGGGAGTGGACACGCGTCAAAATCGGACGGTAGGGATAAATGAATGAAACAAAAACAACGACGTATTAACCTTCAACCTTGGCAAGATTCCAAGGCCAAACCCTATATCCACCTTGAAGGTGTTTCAAAGGAATTTAATGGCGTTCTGGCTGTTGATGATGTAACCCTTTCTATCTTTCAGGAAGAATTTTTTTCCCTTCTAGGGCCCTCAGGATGTGGCAAAACAACTCTTTTGCGCATGCTTGCCGGCTTTGAAATGCCAACGAAAGGAAAGATTTATATCGACGGGGTTGATGTCACCCGCAGACCAGCTTATGACCGTCCCGTAAATATGATGTTTCAATCTTACGCTCTTTTTCCTCATATGACCGTCGAGCAGAATATTGCCTTTGGCTTAAAACAAGAACGCATTCCAAAGGCGGAAATTCAAGAGCGGGTCAAAGAAGTTTTAAAACTAGTCCAAATGGAAAAATATGGCTCTCGCGCCCCGCACCAACTTTCCGGAGGTCAAAGGCAACGGGTTGCCCTTGCACGCAGTCTTGTCAAACGCCCCAAGCTTCTCCTTCTTGATGAGCCCTTAGCGGCCCTTGATAAACGCCTCCGGGAGCAAACTCAGTTTGAGCTTGTAAACATTCAAGAAAAGGTGGGCATTACCTTTATTATGGTCACTCATGACCAGGAGGAAGCCATGACCATGTCCACACGTCTCGGAGTGATGGACCACGGCCGTCTTCGTCAAGTCGCAACACCTAATGAAGTTTACGAGTATCCTAACTCAGAATATGTGGCTGATTTCATTGGATCCATCAATAAGTTCGAAGGACTGGTTACGGAAGTTGATGACAATCATATCCTTGTGGATTCAGAAGAAGCCGGCTCAGAACTTTATGTGGGTCACTCTGCCGATGCCCCTGTTGGCTCCCACGTCAAGGTTGCCATCCGTCCTGAAAAAATGATGATTGATCACGCTGCACCAAATCAAAAAAAGAACGTCACCAAGGGAATTGTACGCGATATTGGATATTTAGGGGATGTTTCCATTTATCATGTCGAGTTGAAAAGTGGTAAAATTGTTCTAGCGACCCAACCCAACTTAGTTCGTTTGGCAGAGCGGCCTGTCACCTGGGATGATATGGTTTACCTTTTCTGGCGTGCTGAAAATAGCATTGTTCTAACGGCATGAAGTCGATCCTCAAAAAGCTAAAACTTAATTTCACTTCTCCCTTTTGGGTGACGGCAATCCCCTTTGGATGGCTCCTCCTTTTCTTTTTAATTCCTTTTTTGATTGTTTTAAAAATTAGTTTTTCTGATTTAAGGTTTGGTCTTCCCCCCTACGCCCCCTTAATGGAGTGGACCAATGAAGGCCTTTTAATCATTAAAATTAATTTAACAAATTATACCTTCATTGGGACGGATTCTCTTTATCTTTTTGCCTATCTTGATTCTCTTGCCATTGCCCTTTTAGGAACGATCGGCTGTCTTTGCATTGGATATCCTATGGCCTATGGAATTGCCAAAGCATCTCCTTCAAAAAGAACCATACTCTTGATGCTTGTTATCTTGCCTTTTTGGACTTCTTTTTTGCTACGAGTATATGCATGGATTGGCATTTTAAGCCCTCAAGGGTATATAAATACTCTGCTTATAAAGTTAGACCTTATCTCAACCCCCCTTTCTCTTATCGACAATACTTTTGCAACAGTTCTGGGTATTATTTACTGCTATCTTCCTTTTATGATTCTTCCTCTTTATGCCTTCTTAGAAAAGATTGATTATGCACTGCTCGAAGCCGCCTATGACCTCGGCGCACGCCCCTTCCAAGCCTTTATCAGGATCATCTGGCCCCTTTCTCGTCCTGGAGTGATTGCGGGCTCCCTGCTCGTCTTTATTCCTGCTGTGGGGGAGTTCGTTATCCCTGAACTTTTGGGAGGTTCACAAACTTTGATGATTGGCAAGGTGATCTGGAATGAATTCTTTACCAACCGTACTTGGCCCGTAGCTGCGGCTCTAGCGGTGATTATGCTCGTCTTCCTTATTCTGCCCATTGCCATCTTCCAACGCTATCAGGAGCAGCGAGTGAGGTTTTTAGATGCAGAATAAACTTTCACCTTTCTTGAAAACCGTGGTGACCTTCGGATATGCCTTCTTGTATCTCCCCATTTTGACCCTAATTATTTTTTCTTTTAATTCCTCTCGCCAAGTCACCGTATGGCAAGGTTTTTCTACAAGGTGGTACACAGCCCTCCTTCAAGATGAAGCTCTCCTTAAATCTCTTTGGATCAGCCTTCAAGTGGCCGCCTCTGCCGCGACCCTTGCCGTTATTTTAGGAACACTGGCAGCTATCTCCCTGGTCCGCTTTGGGCGCTTCAAAGGCCGCGGTTTTTTTGGCATTTTAACAACTGCTCCTATGATCATGCCAGAAGTCATCACTGGCCTTTCCCTTCTCTTGCTTTTTGTAGGGCTTGAACAAATCATTGGCTGGCCTCATGGGCGCGGAATTTTCACCATTACCTTGGCCCATACCACTTTGTGCATGGCATATGTGACCATCGTCGTAAGAGGGCGTCTGGCGGACATGGACGTCTCCTTAGAAGAAGCCGCTCTTGATTTAGGCGCCCGCCCCATTAAGGTTTTCATAACCATTATCCTTCCCATTATATTCCCTGCCCTCCTTTCGGGGTGGCTTTTGGCCTTTGCTCTTTCATTGGATGATCTGGTGATCGCAAGCTTTGTGGCAGGTCCGGGTTCCTCCACCCTTCCCATGGTAATTTTTTCTAGCATTCGCTTTGGAATCACCCCTCAGATCAATGCCCTTGCCACCCTTATCATCACCACCGTTGCTATCGGGGTTATGGTTGCCGGATGGCTAATGCACCGAAAGAAATAAGTTTGTATTTTCTGAATTAGCCTTGACAATAAGAGGGAGTCTAAGGTATTTCAGGGACACTTCCATTGGGGGTGTAGCTCAGTTGGTTAGAGCGCCGGCCTGTCACGCCGGAGGCCGCGGGTTCAAGTCCCGTCACTCCCGCCACTTC
Organism: Alphaproteobacteria bacterium; assembly: GCA_019746105.1. Lineage (GTDB taxonomy): Bacteria > Pseudomonadota > Alphaproteobacteria > UBA9655 > UBA9655 > UBA9655. Next base: position 3,166 of record JAIESK010000028.1, on the reverse strand, counting down.
TTCTCTATCTTTATACTGCCAACTGGGTTCTCAACAATTTTTCAGGATCCATATAAGGATAACTCAGATCCCTTGCCACCGCCTCATAAGTCACATGTCCTTCACAAATGTTAAGGCCTGCTAAAAGATGGGGATCGTCCAACAAGGCATTTTTATATCCTTTTTGTGCGAGCGCCAAAACAAAGGGCAAAGTTGCATTATTTAAAGCAAAGGCGGAAGTCCGCGCCACACCACCTGGCATGTTCGTCACACAATAGTGTACAACTCCATGTTCTATATAGGTAGGGTGAGTAAAGGAAGTAGGACGACTGGTTTCAAAACACCCCCCCTGATCAATGGCCACGTCCACAAGGACTGATCCTTTCCTCATCTTCTTGATCATAGAGGTCGTCACAAGCTTAGGAGCAACGGCTCCAGGCACAAGGACGGCACCAATCACAAGATCAGAGTCCGTCACACAGTTCTCAATGGCTTCAAAAGTAGAATACAAAGTCCGCAGACGGGAATCAAAATGCATTTCAAGCTCGGTCAAACGGTGAATGGATTTATCAATAATTGTAACACTCGCTCCAAGCCCAATAGCCATACGCGCTGCATTCGTTCCCACAACACCGCCACCGATAATCGTAACTTTCCCTGGTTTCACTCCCGGAACACCGCCCAATAATATGCCTGAGCCTCCCATTTCCTTTTCAAGGCAGTGGGCACCCACCTGAATGGACATACGACCAGCGACTTCGCTCGCTGGCATTAACAAAGGCAATCCTCCCCAAGGGGAGGTAACTGTTTCATAGGCAATCGCGATACATTTTGAATCAATCAACCCTTGGGTTTGTTCCTTGTCCGCTGCTAGATGGAGATAAGCGAAAAGAATTTGACCGGGGCGCAAGAGCTTCCATTCGCTTGGCTGAGGTTCTTTCACTTTGACGATAAGCTCACATGTTTTAAAGATTTCTTCAGGCGTAGCCGCAATAGAAGCACCAGCAGCTTTGTAATCCTCATCATTAACACCAATTCCCACGCCCGCATTGGTTTCAATCGTAATTTGATGCCCATGGTGGGCCAACTCTCGAACTGATGAAGGCACAAGACCCACGCGCCATTCACTAATTTTAATTTCCTTAGGAACACCAATATGCATAACGATATCTCCCTATATTGATGGTTTATCCTTTACCAATCACAGGAGTAAATCTCAAGGCCTTCCGGAGACATTTTCTTTCCCCAGTGACAAAAAGGCCTTGAAACGCTACACTTGATTCTAAACAAATCCTGGGGAAACCATGACACTTTTTTATTCTGTCTTATCTGTCTTTGCCATCTTTATTCTCATTCTTCTCTCAGCATTTACCTCTGCCTCAGAGGTCGCAGTCTTAGCTTCCTCTCGCGTGAGACTTTATCATTTAGCTAAAAAGGGCAATCCAAAAGCCTCTGTTATTATGGACTTACAAACCCACATTGGAGGTTTTATTGGCTCAGTGATTCTTTTAAATACTTGGTTCAACACCCTTGTAACAGCCCTTGCTACCGGGGTCATGACTTACCTTTTCGGCCCCTTAGGCGTTTTTTATGCAGCCGTTCTTATGGGAGCTTTGATCACGATTTACGCAGAAGTTGTGCCAAAAATGTACGTTTATACATGCCCCGATCGAATTGCGATTGCTTTTGCGCCTTTTTTTAAGCCTCTACTCAGTCTCATGACGCCCCTCACCAAAGCTATTAACTTTGTTGCCCATGGCTCGTTACGTCTTTTTGGAATTCATATTAAGCGTGATCTCTCGGAAACAGCTGCAGCTGAAGAACTACGAGGAGCCATTGAGCTGCATACGTCTGCCTCCCGGGAAGAGCAATCCATGCTGCGCAGCATCTTAGATTTAACTGCAATTGAGGTGACGGAAGTCATGCGCCATCGTAAAATCATGTTTATGATAAACATGGATACACTCAATCAAGAGATAGTAGATCAGGTTTTAAAAGCTCCCTATACCCGCATTCCTTTGTGGCAAGGAAACCCTGAAAATATCATCGGTATTCTTCATGCCAAGGATCTCTTACGCGCTGTCCAAGCTCACGAGGGTGATGTCGAGAAACTTAACATAAAAGAAATTGCAAGTCCTCCCTGGTTTATTCCGGAGACGACCACCCTTTTCTCTCAGCTGGCTGCGTTTCGTGAACGGCGGGAACATTTTGCTCTTGTCATCGATGAGTATGGCGATCTACAGGGCATGATCACTCTTGAAGATATTTTAGAAGAAATTGTGGGCGAAATCGTGGATGAACACGATGTGGAAATTCCAGGGGTCCGTATGGCAGCTGATGGAAGTTATGTCATCGATGGAGCCGTAACTTTGCGGGATTTAAACCGTCAGCTGGGATGGGATTTGCCTGATGAGCACGCTTCAACCCTTGCTGGTCTTATCTTGCATGAAACCCGAGAAATTCCTGAAGTAGGTCAATCTTTTATGATTCACAATTTTAGAATGGATATACTGCGTCGCCTACGTCACCAATTGACGCTTATTCGCTTAACGCCGCCCCCTCCTCCGGAGAAAACAATTTTAAACAAAGAGCATGGATCCCAGATTTAAGTTCCTCTTGAAGGCAATCATAAACCTGTTGATGGCGTCCAAGCCGCGAAAGATCGGTGAAGTTTTTTGACACAAGAGTTACCGTAAGATGACTCTCACCCCCTACTCTATAGTTCCCATGGTTTATATGGCGATATGAGTCATCCTCAATTTTCAAAAAGAGGGGTGAAAATTCTTTTGTAAGCTTTTCTTCAATTTGGCGCGTTAAGTGCATGATCACTCATTGGTACACTTTCAGGAGAAGGCTGAGGAGCTACCAACACAGGATTTTCTGAAGTAACTGGAGCGGTTTCTATATCTATAGGCTTTCGCATAGGAGGAAGACGAGAAGGACGATTGGCTAAAACGATGCGAAAATAATGATCGGCATATTGATAATAATTTTCAGCGGAAATGGGATCTCCTGAGGTGGCCGCATCACGAGCAAGAGTGAGGTACTTATCAACGTATTGTTGTGCATTCCCCCTCATCTTTTGATCAGATAAATTACCATTTGTTTGCCGATGAGATTGTTGTCTATGTCGATCAGGAGAACGGCTGTTCTGCCGCTTGGAATAACCAGCTTGTTTCATTAATAA
>JAIESK010000003.1 GCA_019746105.1 Alphaproteobacteria bacterium | reverse complement strand
CTTCTTAAAAAATGTCCTCCTGAGCCTCATTTTAAGCGTTATAAAGTCAGTGATACAACTCTTGAAAAAATGCACGAGATTTTATCTCAGAATTCTGGAGGCGTTCTGATTTATCGAGATGAGCTAATGGGTTTTCTAGAAAGCTGGGAAAAGAAAGGCCACGAATCAGACAGAAGCTTTTATCTTGAAGCCTGGAATGGAGATAAGCCTTATACCATCGATCGCATGGGTCGAGGCACTATTCATGCACAAAATATCTGTGTTTCCATTTTAGGAACAACCCAACCGGACAAAATAACGGCTTATTTAAATAAGGCGCTTACAAAGCTTGATAATGACGGGCTATTACAACGCTTTCAACTGCTTGTTTATCCTGACAAGATACCTTGGAAAGTGGTGGATCAATATCCCGATTCCTTTGCCAAAAACCGTATTCTTCACATCTGTAAAACAATTGATGCCATGGTGTTTACAGAGCATGGAGCGAAAGCTCCCGAACCTCTTTATGAAGGTCAGCATACCATTCTTTACTTTCGATTCTCATGGGAAGCCCAACAGTTTTTTCACGATTGGATCAAGCAGCTGCAAGAAAAACTTGAAGGAAATGACCATCCCATCATTTTGCAGCATCTCTCCAAATATCGCAGCTTGATGCCCTCCTTAGCCCTGATCTTTCATATTGTGCATATTGCCGATGGACAAAGGGACCGGGATGTTACCCTGGAATCAGCAAAGAAAGCCGCGGCATGCTGTGATTATCTCGAATCCCATGCCCGCCGTATCTACGGGATGGTGTTAGATACGACCTTCGATCTCTTTCCCAAGCTTTCAAAAGCAGAAGAGCTCCTTGCTTGGATAAAAAAACAATCCAACAACACAGAAAATCCTCTCACCCGACGCTTCATCATGAGGTATTCTAAATTCAGAAGCTCAAAAGAACTCGATCCTCTTCTCTCCGACCTTATCCAAATGGGCTATATCCAAGAAGTCTCTCAGGGGAGTTTTAGTCTTTCTTCTTAGCTTTTCAAATTATGTATCCTAAGGTCTTTTATTTCTGCAGTTTTCAAGCCATCTTCAATGGCGTGTTTGCCTGTTCGCAAAAGAGTATTATCAATAGGAATGTGGTTTTTATAATAAGTCTCCCTCTAAGGGTCGTTCTTTAGCTTTTTCAAGTTAATGGGCTGGCGCGGGGAGGGGAGGGTTGATGAGTGGCCCATGGTTAAATCGTGTGATTCTCTTTCTTGAGTGCCGTATTTCTTTCGAGGATATTGAGAATTATCCTCACTTCCCCACCACCTGCAACATCGCTTGCGTAGCCTTCTCGACTGATTCCCGTACAGGATCAATATTTAAACGCGCATAAACAGCTGTGGATTGGGAAGACTTATGGCCGAGGGACCTGCCGATCATAAAACTATTTGCTCCAGTAGCTGCCTGCCAACTTCCTAAGGTTCGTCTCAGATCATGGAGCCTTAAGTCTTTAATGCCAGCTCGGTCCAGAATTCGCTTCCACCCCGCTTTGGGCTCAATGAGATGACCTGTAACTCCAGGGCCCTCAAAGACCCATTCCTTTTTGCCATACTTCTCCAGGCGACTTTGTAAAATATCAAGTACTGTATCTACAAGGTGAACACGTAAGGACTCTCCATTCTTGGTTTCGGGGATCAGCCATTCTTGACGCTCAAGGTGAATATCCTCCCATCGCATGGCTATGACGTTTGATTTCCTAACTCCGGTGAAGAGGGACACATAAACATAATCCCGGATGGTATCGTTTGGCTCCGCGTCTAAACTCTCAAAGAAGCGGGGAAGTTCATCGGGATGAAGGAATCTCTCTCGGGACTTTTCCTTGAACTTCTTAACACCGTAGGCAGGATTAATGCCCTCCCATCCCCATTCGATGCCCTTGTTATAGATAGCCTTAATTCTGTCAAGAAGGCGATTCGCTTGATACAAACCATTTTCTTGTCTGATTTTTTCATGGAGGATTTGAATATCATGTTTGGAGATAGCTGAAAGTTTTCTGTGGAATAAGTATCCCAGAAAACGAGGAACATCTCGCTCATCAGATTTCCATGTTTTGTTGTTGTGTTTACTGTGACGATTCATATAAAAGGAAAATTGCTCCTCAAGGGTTGTTTCTGCACGAAGTTTTTTCTTTTCTTCATTGGGATTTTTACCTTTGAGAAATTCCGCAATAACCTTTTGAGCCCCGTGACGAGCTTGTTCGATAGTCATTTCAGGATATTTTCCCAACGTTATGCGGATCGGTTTGTCATTCAGTTTCCGGTATACTTTAAAGGACTTTGACCCCTGTTCGGTAACCATCAATTCAAGCCCCCTGACCTTGATGTCATAAACGTAAAGACGCTTCCCCGCCTTTGGCAATGGAAGAAGATCTAAGCTTTTCTTTGTGAAGTTAAAGTTTTTATTCGGCAATTTTATCATCTTCCTCTCAATGGAACTCTCTCCGTTTGTCGGTATCTCGGGTATACTCCGGGTATACTTTAGAGCGCTATTTTGACTCAATTTGGTAAAACTTCGTAAAACAAGCACTATCAAAAACTCAAGGTTTTGTAAAGCTTCTTATAATTTCATGAACATAGGTAAAGTATGGACTTTCTCGTTTACACCGAGAGGGTCGGGGGTTCAAATCCCTCATCGCCCACCAGTCAAATAAATTCAGGGTTGTTAAGAAAAGCTTATTTTCTTTGGGTATCCTGCGGGCATCATAACGTAAGTAGTCTATAATTCTTTATCTTCGCAGCAAGGAGCCATAGTGCAGAAAGAGTTTTTCTCGGATCGGGTTGTCCGATGAGTATAATGCTTTACTCTTCCCCATCTTCTCTTAATGAATATGATCTTTAATTTTATTATAAAACCACTCAATTAATATTCCATTCCACTTTCTTGTATTCTGAAAATCATACCAAATATTTCGATCTAAGTCTGTTTCCGTTCCAAAGATTTCAGATTCAGCTTCAGGATATATTTCAACAATACCTGCTGCTAAATCACTATAAAAGCGTTCATTGAAATAAAATTCATCTTTTAGAGCTAAATCTGGGTAGCGTGATCGGGACTCTTTTTCTTCCGGACTCATCAAAGAAGGAGGTTTCATTTTGTTATTTATCGGAAATCTACTTAAAGTACGATCAATAAAACGATCTTTAAGAATGTTCAGCAAGCCTTTTTGCGTAACAAAAATTTGCGTTAATTGAGTCCGAATTGAAAAAATTTCATGTTCATGAAGCAAATTAAAGCCAGCTCTAAAGGCCTTCTTCTTTTCTGCCTCCTCAAAAATTCCTGGATGCTTGATCAGGCTATAAAATTGAGCAGCCATTTCTTTTACAACTTGTGATAATCTAAGGTAAGTGTGCTCAGAAACTTCTGCTTCATGATCAGGATCCAAAATCTCATTATGATGGCCTTGATCATGGATAAACAACTCCATAGGTCGCTTATAAATGCCACCGTGCGCTAAGGTTAAGCCATCCGTTAGACCATAAAGGATGATGCCTTTGCTTAAAGCATAGAGATAGGCCTCTTCTGAAAAAATCGCCTTTTCTCCTGTTAAAACCATCGGTGTAAAATAACGAGAAATAAGTGCATAATTCTTCCTAAAATTTCTTGGAAATATTTCAGAAATTTCTTCTGATTGTTCTTTTGGTAACTTATTTTGTCTATTCAGTCCTAATACGTAGTACCCACTTCTTTTAGACAGTATTGTATCATACATCACGTATTTTGAAGGATATTGAAAGTCTTGATTGAAAAGTTCTGGTGATAAAAGAAGACTCGCAGCTTCCGCAGCTTCAATAATGTCTTGGTTAATGGGCTCCATTTTTTGAGTCACTTGCTGCAGCCATGACAATGCCCCGAGAATGACATTATCACCAAAGTCATCTGAATATTCATCGGTTTGGTTGTCTAAGAAGGCTAAAGCACTGGTAAAGCGAGGGTCATTTGTTCCTTGGAGGCATTGAATCGTATAATTATAAATTCCCCCAATATGTTCTTTAATTTTAGCAGGAGTTGAGGAATGCGCATTGATCAATTCTTCAGCCGTCTCTGCCATACCATAGACGGGTTCCCAAAAAAATAAAGAGCACACAATTATAAGATATAATTTTTTTGAATAACTTTTCATAAACAATTCCAATAAATAATAAACATTTCTATTATATTTAATATATATTTTTAAAAAAACAATATATTTTTTGAAAAAAATAAATTTTATGTAAAACATGGGGGCATGTTATTAATGTTTTTAATTTCCAAAAAAAATTTTACGGAACTATAAGATAAACCATCGCCGCTGATACTTCTGCTTTTGATCTTCCAATCTCATAAATTCCTAAGTAAAAAATATGCTTGTCTAAGCTGTTCTTAAACTTACAATTTTTCCGCAACAATTGAAATCATTTGATCTGTACCCATATTTTCTTTAGGGGGAATAATACATGTCTCTAAAATTTTAAAATCCCCTCCAAGGAATCGGGTAAGAGTCTCAAATGTATGGTAATGCATAACACGATCTATGGTCACCATGAGGTTACTTCCCTCTTGTTTATGGGTTTCAAGGTAATACGCGCTTTCTTCATAGTCAGCAGGCTTTCTCACTTCTTTCAATTTAGCTACACCGAACTGAAGTGACTCAGTAAGCTCTGTTTCCAGACGATAAAAAAGGTATCCTGGAAATTCTTCCTTACTGGACTTCATAAATTTGTCAATTTCAGTATCGGGGGACGGTGTTAAACAGGTCAGAAAAAGACGCCCTCCAGGTTTTAAGAAAAAGTTTATTTTTTCCTTAAAAACCTTGGATTCTTTAGGATTAAAGAAGTGTATGACTTTATTAACATTTATACCATCAAAAGTATGTTCTTGAAGTGTTGGTGCTTCTAAGAAGTCAGCGTGAAGAGCTGAAAATTTGTCCTCAGGAAAGTTTGGATCAACCTGTGTAAAAATTGTCTGCTTTACAGTGAATTGTAACGCCTCACATTGAGCTTCTTGTTTTTCAAAAGCAGTCACTTTGGCTTTTTTAGTCAAGAGGGCCATCAAACTATCATAACCAAAGCCTGGTCCTACATCTGCAATATGGACTTCATGATCTGCTTGTGCGCAGAACTCTAAAAGTTTCTTCTGTATACAAAGAATAGAAGGAAAATTATATCCATAATCCTTTTCTCCAACTCCTAATTGAAGATCATTATCCTGAAGAATCTCCCTTTTTGGAGAGTTTATCGTATTACGCCAGACCTTCGTAACGTTATCTATATACTTATCTGAAGAATCATCGGGAACAACGCTTTTTACAAACTCTCTAAGATCTAATTCTGGACTTATAGTTGAGCCAAGAGCCTTTTGAGCATCTTGCTCTTCTTGAGTCATACTCAATCCTGAAGAAACGGGAAAAAAGCTCAAGGCAGTCGCCAACAGTATACGATAATGGTATTTCATAAAAAATCCTTTTAACAGTTTTATTATCGCTATTTATTCAATATTAAAAATAGCTTTAGTGGAATTTTCTGTCTTTCCAGAAATGAAATAACCCAGGCTCGCTTGCTACTTCAAAGGGACGATAACATAAAAATGGCGATATGCCAAAAAATTCGTTTTTTTTAAATTCAATAGGCAGAAGGGGCATTCCTTTAACATACTTTCAACTTGAAATTTATGTTTTAAAATAACATGACTTATCTGTATTGGTCCAATGTGGTTCTCGTGTTTTTAAAAGTGCTGTTCCCAAAATTAGCTGAAGAGAAAAGCTCTTTTCTTAAGTCCTTAGGTTGCTATACACTCCTCAAAATTAATAACACTGATTATGCAGGGAAAACAGGCAGTGATAGAAATAATTTCCAATTGTTCTCTTGTCTTTGTGAATCAAGTTCCTTGCTTTAAAAAAATTTTTTGGACATTTATTTTTTGTATCTGGCTCTTCCTCCCCTCAGCTTATGCCGTTAACCGCACCGTAGACTTAAATATAGGCTATAAAACTGTTGATTTTGCAAAAGAATGTGTCGAGGCCCTTGCTATTAATAATCAAATTCCAGGCCCCATCCTTCATTTTAAAGAGGGGGATGAGATTACAATTAATGTTCATAATCATCTTCAAGAGGGTACAACCATTCATTGGCATGGGCTCCTTGTACCTTGGAACATGGATGGGGTAGAAGGCGTTAGCCAAGAGGCTATCCCTCCCGGAAATGTTTTTCCTTACAAATTTAAATTAAAACAATCAGGAACATATTGGTATCATGCTCATGCTGGTTTTCAAGAACAGCAAGGAATCTACGGAGCATTTATTATTGATCCTATTGAGCCCTCTTCTTATCACTACACAAAAGATTATGTTATTGTGTTATCCGATTGGAGAAATACAAATCCTGAGCAAATCTTTGCTAACTTAAAGAAGGATGGGGATTTTTATACCCCAGATTTTCCTCTTCAACCTTCTCTCGCTCGTTTTATTGAGGATTACAACAAGGGGTCCACAAAGCAGCAGGAAAAACTGATTGATAATTATCTCATGATGCAAGATATGCGCATGAGCATCTATGATATTAGCGACGTGGCGTATGATGCTTTTCTCCTTAACGGGCATCCGAAAACAAATCCTTGGACAGCACCTGTTAAGATTGGGGATACGGTTCGACTACGTTTTATAGGAGCTGGAGGAAGTACCATTTTTCATGTTAAAATTCCTGGAACGTCCATGGAAGTTATTCATATCCAAGGACACGATGTTGAGCCGTATTCCGTAACAGACTTTACCATTGCTCCGGGAGAAACAACGGACGTTCTGGTAAAAATTGAAAACGACAACCCTTATATTATCTATGCTGAATCTTCAGATACCCTAGGAGCAGCCTATGGAGCCCTTTTAACTTATCCAAACCAAGAAGTAGATTATAGAACAGTAGAGCCTTTCTCAACCCCTGAACCAGTGATGATGGGTCATGACATGATGAAGCATGGGGAGATGGAGCATGATTCAATGACTCGCATGTCTTCTGGTATGGATATGACATCTCATGATCATCAGATGCCATCGATTTATGAACATGCATCTATGAAGATGAATTTAGCTCAGAAAAATTTATCTTCTCATGAGCCTCAGATGGATATGGGAACTTCAGGTCATGCTATGACCTCCACATCTCACAAAAAAGAAAACATGTCTTCAGCTTCTCCTACCATGGGAACAAAATATCAAAATTTAAAATCACCATTTAAAACAAATGATCCCAGCAAACCTTTTCAGGAGATTAAAGTTAAACTTTCTGGCTATATGAACCGTTATATGTGGTTTATTAATGATGTTCCTGAATCTGAGGCGGAACCTATCCTTATTGAACCAGGAAAACGTTACCGTCTTGTTTTTACTAATGAGACCATGATGCACCATCCTATGCATATTCATGGGCACTTCTTTATTCTTCGAAATGGGCATGGAGAATATGATCCTTTTCTCCATACTCTTGAAGTAGCTCCTGGTGCTACAGTTGTGGCTGATTTTGATGCAGATGCCCAGGGTGGTCAGTGGTTTTTCCACTGTCATCACCTTTACCATATGGTTGCTGGAATGGCGCGTGTTTTCCGTTATTCAACCTTCATGGAAGATTATAAGAAAAGCCAACCTCAAACACCGTGTCCTAAAACAGAACCTGAATTTGTTAAACATCCTATGGGACATAAACCTCATCCTCATCAAGTAAGCTTCGTTGAGATGGGTTATGATCCTTATCATAATGTACAAAAGGGACGTCTGAATGCCTTGATGGGCTGGGATAAACATAAACTTCAACTCTATAGTGAGGATGCTGCAATTCAAAAAGGGAAGGTTGAAAAGGCAGATATTGACATCGACTATTGGTATTTAGTGAGCGAATTTTGGGCAATTAAAGGCGGAGCCAATTATTTTTACAAACCATCCTATCACCCATACTGGCAGCCCATGATAGGAGCTGAGGGGTTATTCCCCTATTTCATTTTTATAGATCTTAGAACCTATTTGCATGAGGGAAGCGTGAAGTTTGACCTTCAAATTTCAAGAGATACTCAACTTGCTCATAACTTTTATTTAAAAACGGAACTTCGTGGTGTTATGGCGACTCAATCCGTAAAAAAGGATTTTATTACAAGAGGCTTGAATTACATCGAATATCAGGTCAAGCCTTATTATAAGATTACACCTAATGTGGCCCTTTTTTGTGAGTTTGATTATACCCAAGATTATGCAAAATTAAAAAGACTTCTTCATAGAAAGGGAGAACCAACAAATGAAACGGTTCTCATGAGTGGTATTTCTCTGTTGTTTTAAAAAAGTAAGCAAAAATACTGTGCGGCAACAACTTATCTCTTATAAGTTTCAAAGCAGTTCTATATTCTTAAATCAATTACAGGCCTTATACCCATGAGAAAATTTGGCTAGATCCTGAAAATGAAGAGAGGTGCCTTATCATCTACGCGATGAGGCTTTGGCGTGGCGACAGCTTTCTGATTACTGGCTACTGATGCTCACGTTTTTCCTTATTGTTAGGAGTGTTCTCAGCGTGCTGTACTTTAACTGTCTTGTTTTTCTTCTTTGAGTTCTTAGTTTCTGTAGCTACAGGAACATCCTCTTGCAGTTTTTTAAGCTCTTTTTTCAGAGCATCCCTCATCTTTCGTTTTTGGCGTAACTCTTTTCTCGCTTCTCTAAAGGCCTTTCTTTTTTCAGGGGAGGTATCCCTTTCCCAATCAACGTATTTCTGAGCTTTCTTTAATTTTCCAATATCAACCTTAGTCTGAGCATTTTTTAAATCCCTTTTAAGAATCTCTTCTTGTGAAAGTGGCTCTATTGCTCTGTTGGCTGATAGCCTGAGACGGCTCCTTTCCACAGTTGGCTGATGTCTGATAAAGACTGTGCCACGAGGCTCTGGGTCAGGACCCATTGCTTTTAGCGGAAAGAACTCACTTGATAGAAGTAAACTGATCCAAGAAATTGTTAGGATGTTTTTTTTAACTGACATGTGGGCCTCCAAAATTGCTATATTTAAGAGCAATTGTATTTGTTTTTTTGTTAAAAAACAATTGGATAGTGCGGAAAGGAGAATCGATTTCTACCGCTTCTCCCACAAGTCGCGGATTTTGGCAAAGAAGCCTTCAGAGAGGGGGCTGGAGTGAGCTTTTTCTTCAAGGCTGGCAAACTCTTGCATAAGTTCCTTCTGACGCTTACTTAAGTTGATGGGGGTTTCCACTTGGGTTTGAATGTACATATCCCCGCGTCCTGAAGAGCGCAGAATGGACATTCCCTTTCCCTTAAGGCGGAATTGCTTGCCCGATTGAGTGCCAGCGGGAACCTTTACGCGAGCAGGGTGGCCATCAATCGCGGGGACTTCGATCTCACCGCCAAGGGTAGCTGTTGCCATGGAAATAGGAACTTGGCAGAAAATGTTCGTTCCTTCCCGGTGAAAAAACTTGTGAGGCTTGATATGAAGGAAAATATAAAGATCGCCTGTGGTGCCGCCGCGCAGCCCTGCTTCTCCTTCGCCGGCAAGACGAATGCGAGCGCCTTCCTCAATTCCAGCAGGAATGGTGACGGAAATTGTTTTCTCTTTGCGAACTCGGCCAGAGCCATGGCAGGTTTTACAAGGAACACGGATAATCTGCCCCATACCGTGGCAATGGGAGCAGGTTCGCTCGATCGTAAAAAAGCCTTGGCGCGCGTGGACTTTTCCTTGGCCATGGCAGGTGGGGCAGGTTTCAGGCTTGCTGCCTTCCGCAGCCCCTGAGCCGTGACAAGTATCACACTGAGCATTGGTTGAAACTTTAATGTTTTTCTTTAGGCCTGCGAAGGCTTCTTCAAGAGTGATCTCCATGTTATAACGAAGGTCAGAACCTCTTCGAGTTGATTCAGCTTGATCAGCTCTGCCGCCCATAAATTCACTAAACATATCATCGAAAATATTGCCGAAACCGGAAGACTGGAAATCAAAGCCGCCCTGATGAAACCCTCCTTGGGGGCCACCGCCCATACTGCCGTCAAAGGCAGCATGGCCTAAGCGGTCATAGGCAGCTCGTTTTTGCTCATCCTTCAGGATGTCATAGGCCTCATTAATTTCTTTGAACTTTTTTTCAGCTTCTTTGTCTCCTGGATTTTTATCAGGATGAAGCTTCATTGCAAGTTTACGATAGGCTTTCTTTATCTCATCAGCTTTTGCTGTGCGGGTGACACCTAAGAGGTCATAATAATCTTGTTTTGCCATTACTTACTACTCAATTGAAATATGGGGTTCAGGGAACTGTAAAGATGGATCCCGCGATCAAGTCGCGAGACGTCATTCCCCCACACGATGCCCCGCGGATCTACCGCGGGGTCCAGAGAAAGTCGCTTACTTTTTCTGATCATCGTCTTTTTTATCTGAATCAACTTCTTCAAAATCGACGTCAACAATATCTTCCTTATTCACAACGTCAGATTCAGGAATTTCAGAGGATGTATCTTCTGTACTTCCTTCTTGGCTGGCCTTATAAAGAGCTTCTCCAAGGGACATGGAGGCTTGTGTTAACGCATTCATTTTCTCTTCAATAACTGCCTTTTCAGGAGAATCTAAAGATTCACGCAATGCCTTGATGGCCTCTTCAATTTTCTCGCGATCCGTAGCGCCTACTTTATCCGCATTTTCACTAAGTGTTTTTTCAGTGGTGTGGATGAGGGCTTCCGCATGGTTACGAAGCTCAACAAGAGCCCTGCGTTCTTTATCCTCACTGGCGTGAGCTTCAGCATCTTTGACCATCTTTTCGATGTCAGCTTCAGAAAGACCTCCAGACGCTTCAATGCGAATTTGCTGCTCCTTACCAGTGGCTTTATCCTTGGCCGAGACGTGAACAATGCCGTTGGCGTCAATGTCAAAAGCAACTTCAATTTGAGGCATGCCACGGGGAGCTGCTGGGAGCCCCATCAGGTCAAATTGACCTAAGAGCTTGTTGTCGGCTGCCATTTCACGTTCACCTTGAAAAACACGGATGGTAACAGCCGTTTGGTTATCTTCCGCAGTTGAGAAAGTTTGAGCCTTCTTGGTCGGGATAGTGGTATTGCGGTCAATGAGGCGCGTAAAGACACCACCCAAGGTCTCAATACCGAGGGAGAGGGGAGTAACGTCGAGCAAAAGAACGTCTTTAACGTCTCCACGCAAAACGCCGCCCTGGATCGCAGCACCTAAAGCCACAACTTCATCAGGATTCACTCCGCGGTGGGGTTCTTTTCCAAAGAATTTCTTAACGGTTTCAATGATTTTTGGCATGCGTGTCATACCGCCAACCAAAATAACTTCATCAATTTGACCGGCCTTTACACCCGCATCTTCAAGAGCAGCTGCGCAAGGTTTAATGGTCCGTTCAATTAAATCTTCCACAAGGCTTTCAAGCTTTGCTCGGGTTAATTTAACGTTTAAGTGCTTTGGGCCAGAGGCATCAGCAGTGATAAAGGGAAGGTTTACATCCGTTTGCATAGCACTAGAAAGTTCAATTTTTGCCTTTTCCGCAGCTTCCTTTAACCGTTGAAGAGCTAACTTGTCCTTACGCAAGTCAATGCCTTGTTCCTTTTTGAATTCCTCAGCAAGATATTCAATGATGCGTTGGTCAAAATCTTCACCTCCCAAGAAGGTATCGCCGTTTGTTGACTTAACTTCAAAAACGCCATCACCGATTTCTAAGATGGAGATATCAAAGGTACCACCTCCAAGGTCATAGACAGCAATGGTTTCTCCGGCTTTTTTGTCAAGGCCATAAGCGAGGGCTGCAGCCGTAGGTTCGTTAATAATACGGAGGACTTCAAGGCCAGCAATTTTGCCCGCATCTTTTGTAGCTTGGCGTTGGGAGTCGTTGAAATAAGCAGGAACGGTGATGACCGCTTGGGTTACTTTTTCCCCTAAAAAGCTTTCTGCAGTTTCTTTCATTTTTTGGAGAATAAAGGCACTGACTTCGCTAGGGCTGTATTTTTTGCCTTCAGCTTCAACCCAGGCATCTCCATTTGCACCTTCAATAATTTTATAAGGAACAAGTTCCTTATCTTTCTTGGTCATGGGATCGTCATAACGACGTCCAATAAGACGTTTGATAGCAAACAAAGTGTTTTCAGGGTTGGTGACGCCTTGACGTTTTGCGGCTTGTCCGACGAGACGCTCGCATGTGTTCGTAAACGCAACCATCGATGGTGTGGTGCGTGCACCTTCCGCATTTTCGATAACGCGGGCTTCCTTTCCATCCATAATAGCAACGCAGGAGTTGGTGGTACCAAGATCAATTCCAATAACTTTACTCATTTTTTCCTCTTTCTATTTTAATGTAAAATTGACTCTTCTTCTTATGTAGGAAGAGGCTCAGATGGTGTCAATGTGGTGTCCGATTTTTTTCCTTTAACAACGCCGACAAGGGCAGGGCGCAGGAGTCGGCCGTGGATTTGATACCCCACTTGCATGACGTGAATGACAGTTCCAACGGGTTGATCTGGATCTTCTTGCTCGAACATGGCTTGATGTAAGTGGTGGTCAAATGGCTGACCTAGGGGATCAATTTTCTCGATGGCATGCTTTTTAAAAGCAGAAAGAAGTTCCTTTTCCGTGATTTCAACACCTTCCATAAGGCTTTCCAGAAGCTTTTCTGGCTCATCGTGTTTTTCAGGAACGCTCTCAAGAGCCCTTCTCAGATTATCAGCAACGCTCAAAAGTTCTCGCGCAAAGCCAGTGATAGCATATTTTGCAGTTTCTTCCCGCTCTCTTTCAGCCCGTTTGCGATAATTTTCAAGTTCGGCAACGGTTCTTAAAAGTTGATCCTTGAGTTGATCTACCTCAGTTTGCTGGTCGATTTCTTCTTTGCCTTCCTCTTCAGGAGGGAGGATTTCTTCATCCACAGGAGGTTCTTTATGTTTCGTCATCTTCTAACCTATCGTTTTGCTAATTAATTTTGCAGTATAATCAACCATAGGAATAATGCGACTATAATTTAAGCGCGCAGGTCCTATGACACCAATAGCCCCCACAACTCGACCCTGATCTGCTGAATAGGGGGACACAATCAGAGAACATCCCGAAAGAGAAAACAGGTCGTTTTCAGAGCCGATAAATATCTGAACCCCTTGAGCCGCAATGGCAGCATCTAGTAATTCCACAAGCTCCTCTTGAGTATCAAGAGCATCAAAAAGGGTTCGAATACGATTCAGTTCATCCATATGGCGTACGTCTTGGAGAAGATTTGATTGACCGCGGACAATAAGGGAGGTGGCTGTTCCTTTGCCAGCCCAAATAGCTAACCCCTTTTCGACGACATCGGCAGAAAGGAGATTCAGTTGGGAACGGTTTTCTTCAAGTTCACCCAAAATTTTAGCTTTAGCCTCATGAAGGGTCTTTCCTGCAAGACGACTGTTCAAATAATTCCCAGCTTCAATAAGACTTGAGGGAGGAATGCCAGAAGGCACCTCAATAATGCGGTTTTCAACCAAACCATCTTCCGTGATCAAAATCACAAGAACCCTGCCAGGGCTTAAATTCATGAATTCAACATGCTTTAAAATGGATTCGGATTTTGGAGCTAAAACAATTCCCGCACAGCGGCTAAGACCACAAAGTGCTTTGGTGGCATCCTCTAAGACATCAGCACGATTTTTGCCTATTGATTTGCAAAGCTGATCAATCTCTTGTTGCTCCTGAGGAGCAATGTCGCCAATTTCTAAAATACCATGAACGAAAAGACGAAGACCGGCTTCTGTGGGAAGACGTCCTGCTGAGGTATGAGGCGCATACAAAAGACCATTGGCTTCTAAATCAGCCATAACACTGCGGATTGTAGCGGGTGATAGAGACTTATCGAGACGCCCTGAAAGGGATTTAGATCCGACAGGCTCTCCTGTTTCCACATAAGCGTCCACAATATGGCGGAAAACTTCACGAGATCTTTTATCTAATTCTTCTAATTTTGTCATAACTCTTTTCACCTTATCTGAAATGTAGTAATGAGAGAAGCTTACGTCAATCTCTTGAAGGAGGTTTTTTATGCGCCACTCCAGCCGCCGTCCTGATCAACTTCGTTCCATCTCATTTGAAGTTGGATTTACAAAGCATGCTGAGGGATCTTGCCTGACAAAATTTGGGGATACCCATGTGCTGTGTACGGCCTCTGTTGAAGAAAGAGTTCCTCCTTTTTTAAGAAACAAAGGAACGGGCTGGATTACCGCTGAATATGGCATGCTGCCTCGCTCAACCCACTCGCGGGTGGATCGGGAAGCCGCACGCGGAAAACAAACCGGCCGTACCCAAGAGATTCAGCGCCTCATTGGGCGAGCTTTACGTTCTGTGGTGGATTTAAAAGCCTTGGGAGAGCGGCAGATTACAATTGACTGTGATGTTCTCCAAGCTGATGGCGGTACGCGTACAGCGGCCATCTCTGGGGCTTATGTAGCCCTTTATCGGGCGCTTCAAACCCTTGTTGAGGAAGGAAAGATTGAAACTCTTCCCTTATCTCACCAAGTCGCGGCGGTTTCCTGCGGAATCGTGAATGGAGTGTCGGTTCTTGATTTAGACTATAGTGAAGATAGTACCGCCCAAGCGGATGCCAACTTTGTTCTCACCGATACGGGCGCGATTATTGAAGTACAAACAACGGCGGAAGAATCTCCCTTTGAAGAGAAGGCTCTTCTCGAAATGATGGCTTTAGCTCGCAACGGCATTGAAGAAATCACAAATTTGCAGCGCAAGGCTCTGGGAATTTAAGATTTTCTAATTTCATTCCCGTGGACCTTGCGATAAATCCGCGAGGCGTCAATGTAAAGTGAGGTTTTCCTACCTATTTGACGTCCCGCTGCTTGACAGTGGGATCCATTTAATTTCTCAAGAAAATATGAAAATGATCCTGGATTAAGTCCGTGATTAAAGATTAGTATGACAACTAGATTTTTAAAGATAGCTGATCTAACATTTTTTTGTTTATTACATTTTAAATATTGAAAAGAAAAAATATATTTATTATATGGATGTAGTTGATATATTATTTTTTAATGAGGTTTTAAAATGAAAATCATCTTTAAGAGTTTTTTTCTTCTTCATTGTTCTGTCTCATCTTGCTTTGCAGGAATAGGGCAGGAGTTTTTGCAAGAGTTGGGATCTAGAGTTTCTATGCTACGCACCATAGAAAAAGAAAAAACTACTTTACTAGACAAAGACCCTAGAGCCTATCTTGCAAAAGGAAGGCCTTCACAAAAAGATATTGATGATGTCAAACTCTCTTTTGCTTCCATTAAGGTGGTGATGGAACTCGAATTAAGAAATTTTTTAAACCGTGGGGAACAACTTACTTCCTGTGAAAGTAGCGCTGATCTAAGCACAATGATTTCATACCATTATTCTAGATCATTAGGAATTATAGAAAAATTATATGCTCACATGAAATGCTTCCCAAAATCAACTTATGCTGAAGATCTTAAGAAATGTATAGAAATTGCTAATTTTTTCCCTAACTATTTGACTTCAATTGATAAAGATATAGCCGAGCATTTAACTGTGGAGAGTGGTTATGATGCTAAACTCAAGGAGATTCGATTGGCTGTCTATTTTAATGCAAAAGATTATGCTTTAAGTACAAAAAGAAAAGCGATTTGTACTCTTAGTAAATTGAATAAAATAGACGTAGAGAAGCTAAGTTTACCTCCTATTTATAAGGAGCATCTTCAAGAAGCAATAGAAGGAAATATATTAACCATAAAAATGCTATTACGTTATGCCAATGAAACTATCAATCGCTTTCCTAAAGGATTATACGCTCCTATGGCAGTTTATAAAGATTACTCTCTTGAAGGGATAAATCATAAAGAACTAGATGAGCTTAGGCGAATAGTACGGGCTCGACATTTTATTGATCCTACCTATACGTTTGCTTCTAATCCCTTTTCTGAAAAGTTTTCAATAGAATCAACTGAAGAAGAAATTTCTTTATCAGCTGAAGAACAAATAAGAAGCTTAGAGCATCTTAATAAAATATTAGAAGAAGAAGAAGAACTTGCCTGGAGAGAATTATTAATCCCTCATCCCTCTACAGCTAAGATGTCCACAAGAAAAAATCAACATGGAAAGAAAAAAAAAGCAAGAAAGAAAGGATTTAAAAAATCTCAAAAAGGAAGGATCTCAGCAACATTAGGTAATATGAGTAGCTCTCTCTTAACGGCAGAAAATACTGAGGAACGTGCTTATGAGGCAGCAAGTAGAACGTCTTCTAGTTCTTCAGCTGCTTCTCGCTCTTGTGATGCAGAAACGCCTGAAAATATTGGAGAAGCTGTAACAGCTCTGGGCCATTCAGAAAGATCTCATGATGATCTCGTGGTTGAGAGAAATGCTTGTGAGATAGAAAGCAACATGTCTTCCAGTTCTTCAAGTACTGCAAGTCCTTCGGTTGCTTCTGGCTTTTGCGATGCTTCCAGCAGTTCTTGTGAGGCAGAAACGCGTGAAAGTGTGTCCGAAAATATCTCTTTTGTTGATCAGTGGCTTACAGATATTATTAATACAAGCTATTCTAAGAATAACGCATTTATGATTTTTCAAAAAGCGATAAGACTTAAATCACAGCTTGCAAAGAATCATGATTTGCTCGAACAAACTCAAGAAGCGGCAGCAAGTCTCGCTATAAGCTTACAGGGACTTAAGACAGTAGGGCCTTCTAGATGCTCATCTCATAAGGTTCCACAAAAATTAGAATCATTCTTTTATTATTTGATGGAGAGTCCGATATCTTGTTTAAAGGGATTGCGGTTTAGGCGTATAGAGACCTTTTTCAATATTCTGGGGATAAAAATTGACAAGGGTGCAGCAGGGTCTCGTATTCACTTTTCATTTAGAGATCACGAAACATCTATCCATCTCCACGATAAGCATAATGGAGAACTTGATGGTGGTCGTATAAGCTCTCTTCGTAAATTTCTTATTGATTGTGGATTTACTTATAGCGAATAAATTCAAAACCCGTGTACCAGAGAAGATAACAATAGAATCCTGAAAGAACGAATGAGCTCTATGACATATTTTCATGGAGCTCATTGCTTTCTACAATCGTGTGGTATCAGCACACTCATTGACCTCTTATAGCCCCTTAGTGAGATCGAGGCATATAATCAAATGCGAGTAAAAAATCATCTTTAAGCCAGATGGATTCTTTTAGTTTTCAAACTTAACCAGTTTAGTCTGAAATTCTATAAGTACAAAATGACTCAAGGACGTTTTGGATGAAACTCGCCACAAAAGGAGGCTATGCGGTGATGACAATCTAGGTGAATGTTGTGGGGATATCACTCATAAGATAACCCCTTCCTTTGCTCTTAAATCTTGTTCACGGAACCTCTGATTACTTTTTCTTCCCCTTCGTTATACTCTCCATGATAGGCATGAGTTCGATAGGAAGAGGGAATACAATGGTCGAGTTCTTTTCCTCTGCAATGGACCCTAAGGTTTGTAGGTAGCGTAATGTAAGAGATTGAGGTTGTTGGGCAAGGACTTCCGCTGCTTGTAATAACTTTGTTGAAGCCTGCAGTTCTCCTTCAGCATGGATGACTTTAGCACGGCGGTCCCGCTCTGCTTCCGCCTGCTTTGCGATGGCTCGAATCATACTCTCATTTAGATCAACTTGTTTCACTTCAACATTGGTGACCTTAATTCCCCAGGCTTCTGTTTGCTCATCTAAAATAGCTTGCAGAGATTCATTTAGCTTTTCCCGCTCTGCCAAGATAACGTCCAATTCATGTTGACCTAAGACCGAACGCAAAGTGGTTTGGGCCAACTGACTTGTGGCCTCAAAATAATCTTCAACGTTGATCGTGGCCTTTTGCGGATCCATAACTCGGAAATAGAGGACAGCATTGACTTGTAGGGAAACGTTGTCACGCGAGATGACTTCTTGAGTGGGAATATCAAAAACAACCACGCGCAAATCAACACGCATCATTTTTTGAATGAAAGGAATTACCAGGATAAGACCGGGCCCTTTGACCTTCCAAAAACGGCCCAGGGTAAAGATAACCCCCCTTTCAAACTCCCACAGGATACGAAAGCTTCGGATGAGGATGAAAAAAAAGATAACCCCGGCGGCGGCAAGAATCACAAAAAGATTGGAGAAGTCTCCTGGTGTCTCATACATGTTTTTGTCCTCTCGCTTTTAATGGCCTTACGGTCAATTCTAAACCTTCACACTTTATGATCTGAGCTTCTTCACCCTTTTGCAAGGGAATTGTTGTTCGTGCTTTCCAAAGCTCACCCTCAACTCGAACCCAGCCTTTTGTTTTAAAGGATTCTTGGGCAATGGCGATACTGCTGGGCAAGGCTTCTTTTCCACTGACAACTTTGCGCTTGCGAGCTTTTACGGCAAAGCCGATCACCCCTGAAAAGAAGCCAAGGGAGATGGCACTCACCCCAATAATAATCGTCCAAGGGGGAGAGTAGTCCTTTTGGTCGAATAAAAGGATAGAGCCGATCACAAAGGCAATTACGCCGCCAATACCTAAAACGCCATAGCTTGTTACAAAAAGTTCCGAGCCCATAAAGAGAATTCCCAGAATGATCAAAGCAAGGCCTGTATAATCGATAGGAAGAAGTTGAAAGGCATAAAGGGCAACTAAAAGAGAAATGCCACCTATAACGCCGGGCAGAATAAAGCCAGGGTTTACAAATTCAAAGAAAAGCCCCCAGATGCCAATCATCAGCAGAATATAGGCAATGCTGGGATCCGTAATGACTTCTAAAAATTTAAGGCGCCAGTCCCACTCAAAATTTTCAATACTCACATCTTCAGAATCAATGCGATACGATTGATTTTCAACGCTGACATTTCGGCCATTAATTTGCCGAAATAAGTCAGAGGTGTTAGGGGCGACAACGTCAATCACCCTAAGGCGCAGCGCTTCATCGGATTGAAGGCTTGCGGATTCAGTTACCATTTTCTCGGCCCATTGCACATTGCGGCCTCTGAGGTTTGCCAAGCCTTTGATATAAGCCGTCGAATCGTTAATGCTTTTCTTTTCCATGGTCGTTTGCTCTTTAGAAGCTTTTTCCTTTGGTGTTTCCATAGAAAGGGGTTCGATTGAGACAGGTGTTGCTGCTCCTAAATGAGTTGAGGGCGCCATGGCCGCAATGTGGCTGGCGTAAAGAATATAGGCCCCAGCACTTGCGGCGCGCGATCCTTCCGGAGCCACATAGGTGATGAAGGGTAGGGGAGAGGCAAGAATACTCGCATTGATGTTGCGCATGGCGGTGTCGAGGCCTCCCGGGGTATTCATTTTTAAAATAATGAAATCTGCCTTTTTTTTCTGGGCATAAGTGATCCCTTCTCTTATGTAATCTTGTGTCGCCGGGCCAATGGCGCCATCGATGTTTAATTGGATAGCCAGCTTGGCTGATGCCTCTTGTAAGGTAAAGAGGACAAGAATAGCGGTAAGTAATTTATGAAGCATGGTTCCCCATTTTTTATCCTTATCTTATATACCCATTCGACTGAAGATACCTTATTTCATGCCTATTCAATGTCATCCCCGCGTAGGCGGGGATCCAGTCATTCCCTGGATTTCCGCTTTCGCGGGAATGACAACCAGTATGATTCAAACACGGTATTTTCAAATATGTAGAATATAGTGTCATTTTTATAGACAAAGGCGTCAAGGGGATTTTTGCAAAGAGTATATCTGTTGCTGTCTCTATTATTAAAGGTTACACTTTTTTTATGAAGATGAAAGTTACAGATTACGAGTTTTTTCCAAAATTAACAGCTCTTCCTTTTATTGAGAGGATATGGGTTTATGGGTCCCGTGCTCGAGGGGACTATCAGGAACGTTCTGACATAGATCTAGTTATCGATTCTCCCCATGCTACGTCCTCACAATGGCAAGAAGTTTTAGATATCCTTGAAAATGCTGATACCTTATTGAAAATAGACTGCGTTCGATTGGATGAAATTGAAAAAAAATCCTCCTTCGAACACCGCCTAAAGGAAGATAGAGTTTTGCCTTTTAAAAGGAAAGGCGATCATATGACAGACCCCTTATGGATGCAAAATTTTTCCGATTTAGGTGAAGCCTTAGAGAGATTAAGGGAAATTCTAGACGCTCCACTGGATGAACATCGATTTATTATGGATGGCACAATTCAGCGTTTTGAGTTTTGCATAGAGCTCTTTTGGAAGAATTTTGCGAATTTCGCAGAAATGGAAGGGAAGGAAGTTTTATCACCCCGGCAGGCTATTTCTGGGGCTTATCAGATGAAATGGTTTGATAATGAAACCCTTTGGCTTGAGATGCTTAAGGATAGAAACGTTATCTCTCATACCTATAAGAAAGTTAAAGCAGATGCGGTGTATGAGCGTATCAAAACTTACTACCCAGAAATGAAAACGACCTATGAGAACTTGAAAAAACTCTATCTTAACAAGCTTGAAGAATAGTGCGTGAATTTAGTGCTGGCTAGAGCAAGAAGCTTGGCCACTACTAAGAAATGATTTATAGGGGCTTAAACCAGGATATCCCAATTCTTGCATTTCTATCATCAGTTGATTACGGGCCTTTATTATCTCTGTTAAACGAACAAAACCTTCTTCTGCCTTTTCTGCTCTTTCGAAAAAATTTCGAACAGGTTGAGGGAAGACTAACTCTCTCATTCTAGCGCTGCCTTGAGATCCTAATAAAAGAAACATTGGCACACAAAATTCATCCGGAATATAATCCAGGCCTTTTGGTGTATATTCTCCCTTATCTAGGTCAACAAAAACGACCTTCGGTGCTTCTGAAAACTCATCAATGACAAACATACTCCTAGGATCTAATTCCTGGGGGATTCCTTTATGCTTAACACATCGCTCGAGCTCTGCAAGGAAAGCATCTAAAAGTCTTAAATTATGAGGCCAGTTGCTATAGCTAACCTTATTTTGGGGGTCAACTCTAACATAGAGTCGCTCTTCACCAAAATAATATTGAGAGAGGGAAGTGCCCATGATGAAAGGAGTATAAAGATAATCTCGAGAGCCTTCTGTAAAATGGGCATAGCATCGCCCAAGATTTTTAAAGGCTTCACATTCACTTTGGCGTACTGGCGTTTTAACTGCCATATAAAAACCTTTAGGTTTATATTTGGCGAGAAATACATGCCCTTCTTCTCCCCTTCCAATGAGAATGCGCTCATTATAAGCAAAGTTGCCCATCTGAATCAGTTGTTGGTTATCAGTCATTTGTATGGCGGAAAGAAAATCTTCCTGTGAAGCAAAATTTTTTTTGCTTCTTTCATGAAGTTGATCCAAAACAGCATCTGGTAATTTCGTAAAGAGACGATGTTTCCAGGGGTCATCTGCAGCTGGATCTAAAGTTGGGCTTTCCCATTCAGTATGAAACGCATGACTACTTAAACCAGAAAATATGTTAAGGAAGATGAAGACTAAAACAAACCTTAAACTTTTCACTACCTTCCCTTCACCAGACGATAGACAAAGGGCACGGCATAAAGGGTAAAGAAAGTACCACCAAGAAGGCCTCCCACAAGGACCAAACCAATCTGTTGGCGGCTTTCAGCCCCTGCACCCATAGCAAGGGCAAGAGGAACAGATCCCAAGACCATGGCTCCTGTGGTCATTAAAATAGGCCGAAAACGTAAGAGAGTCGCCTTTTGGATGGCATCGCTCACGGAAAGCCCTTTGAGGCGTTCTTTGTTTGCAAACTCAACAATTAAAATTCCATGTTTTGTGATGAGGCCTACCAAAGTCACAAGACCGATTTGGCTAAAGATATTAAGGGTACCGCCCGCAAGATAAAGAGCCAAAAGACCACCCACCATGGATAGAGGAACTGTGACCATGATCAGAAGAGGATCAATCAAGCTATCAAATTGAATGGCTAAGACAAGGTAGATAAATAGCAGAGCTGCCACAAACATGACGTACATGTCCATTTGTGATTGTAAAAATTTGCGCAAATTACCAACAGGCTCATACTGAAGGGAAGGGGAAAGTTGTTTGTGTAAGGCCGCCTTCACGGCACTTAAACCTTCTTCAAGAGAATAACCTGGATTTAAGTCTGCTGAGAGAAGAGTTGAACGCATTTTATTCATATGTTTTAAATCCCCAGGAATAGCAACTTCTTTAAGGGTGATAAGATGACTCAGAGGAACGTTGCTAGGAGAAGGCGAGTCTTCAAAGGCACTTACATAAAAATTACCGATATCCTCCATACTTCTTTTATGGCCTTCAATGGACTGGACAACCACATCATAATTTTTACCTTCTTTCTGAAAGGTGGTGACGTTGGAACCACTTAACATCACTTCTAAGGCGCGTGCTAAATCTTTTATTTTGACGCCCAAGAGAGACGCTTTATTGCGATCAATTTGGACATTCAACTGTGGTGTGCCAAGATAAAGTTGATGAGAAACAGAATCAAAGATGGGGGAGTCTTTTAAGCTTTTAACAAGTTTATCCGCTTCCGCTTCAAGGAATTCATAAGACTTTGTGGTCTTAAGGGCCATTTCAATAGAAGCTTGCCCGCCTGCAAGAAGGCCTTTCATAGGAAAAACGGAAACATCAACGCCAGGAATTGCTTTTGCCTTTTGTCTTAACTCTTGAATAATAGCTGCCTGGTTTCGAGAGCGCTGATCCCAAGGCTTAAGACGAATACCGCCCCAAATGCCGGACCGTTGGGCCACCGCCCATAAAGAGGCTTGCTCAGGGGCGGAGGACAGTAACTCTTCCATTTGGAGAGTGTAAGGAGTCATTGATTCTAAGGTGGCTCCCTCTGGCCCTTGAACCCAGGCCCGGATAAGAGCTTGGTCTTCTTGGGGAGCAAGTTCAGAAGGTATCAGGTAAAAAAGAACGCCTCCTGCGATGAGGGTAAGAGCAAGAAGACCGCTAAGGAGTTTGGGACGTGCAAGTCCTTTTTGAAGACTCGTCTGGTATCTTTTGCTAAGTCCTTCAATAAGTCCCTCAATAAAACGTGAAAACCGAGAGTGATTTTCTAGGTTTTTAGACTTCAAAAGACGGGAGCACATCATGGGAGATAAGGTTAAAGCTACAAGGCCTGAGATAAGAACAGCTCCTGCAAGAGCTACAGCAAATTCGGCAAAGAGTTTTCCTGTAAGTCCCTGAATAAAGGCAATGGGGGCATAAACACTAGCAAGGGTGAGTGTCATGACAATGACAGCAAAGGCAACCTCTCGGCTTCCCTTGAGGGCCGCTTCCATAGGTGCAAGTCCTTCCTCAATATGGCGATGAATATTCTCAAGAACCACGATCGCATCATCTACAACAAGGCCTATGGCAAGGACCATGGCTAAAAGCGTGATGGTATTGATGGAACATCCAAAAGCATAAAGGAAAACAAAGGATCCAATTAAAGAAACAGGGATTGTTAACAAAGGAATCAGTGTAGCACGCGCCGAATGGAGGAAGAGGAAAACAATCAAAAGAACAAGAATAATCGACTCCACAATTGCCCTTTGAACAGCTTTAATGGAAGCATCAATGAACATTGAAAAGTCATAGCCGATATCAACTGTCATTCCTTGAGGAAGAGAAGGTGTCATTTGCGAAATGAAATCTTTTATGGTGCGAGAGATGGAGAGGACATTGCCATCCGCTCGCTTTTTTATCCCCATAAAGACAGCAGGACTTTTGTTATATCGGGGGAGCCATTCATTTTCACGAGAATCTTTGTCAAAAGTAATGCTGGCAATATCCTTGAGATAAATAAGGGAATCTTTATCCCCACGAACAACTAATGTGCTCATTTCCTCAGGAGTATTTAATCCCGAATCTACCACAATGTTAACATATCGCTGTCCTTTTACGATGCTTCCTCCAGGAAATTCTCGGCTATTCTCTTCTAGAGCATTAATGACATCTGTGACAGAAACATTATGAGCTTTCATCTTTTCACGATCTAAATGGACCTGCATCGTTACGGTATTTCCATAAATTTCGGCGCTACCAACACCGGGGATAGTCTCAAAAGTTCCCTTTAAATTACGATCAGCATAATCGGTCAGATCTGTTTCAGGATGGTTTTGACTTGTGAGAGTCAGATATATAAAAGGGTCTTTGGACTCTGAACTTTTAATAACGACAGGCGTATCAGCCTCTTCTGGTAACTCGCTGACGACTTGAGAGATGCGTTCACGTACATCGGAAGCGGCGTCAGAAAGGGAAGTTTCAGGGTGCAAAAAAAGGCTGATATGGCTAGTGCCCGTTTTACTGGAGGATTCCATGTAATCAAGGCCAGGAATACCTGCAAGAGCATCCTCTAAAAACGTTGTAACTTTAGATTCAATTATATTAGCCGCTGCTCCTGGGTACCTAGTTTCAACAATAAGAACTTGCTCTTCAACATCAGGGTATTGTTGTAGGCCAAGATTCATATAGGACAACAGGCCAACAGTAATGATAATAAGGCTTAGGGCGATTGAAAAAATAGGCCGTTTAATTGCTACATCCGTAATAAACATAACATACTTTTCCTTCAGACCTAGGGTTTTGAGGCAACAGTGATGGTTGAGCCATCTTGAATTTTATCTTGTCCTTCAAGAACGATAGAATCTCCTTTAGCAAGACCTGAAAGGATTTCAGCTTGATCAGCCGCGCGTTGACCCAAAGTAACTTTGGTGAGAACCGCTTTATCCCCAGATTGCTTATAGACGTAATTCCCTGTAGGACGGATTACCAGCGCTTGCTCGGGAACAAAAAGAGAATTTTTTGTATTAAGAGTAGTTTTTAGCTCTGCACGGGCATAAAGACCAGGAATGAGCTTTTTATCCTCATTGGGAAATGTTGCAAATATCATAACGCTACGAGTCGATTCATCAACAGCCGGTTCTATAGCTTCAACGGTACCTGTAAAAGTCGTACCCGGGTAAACATCAGTCGTTGCAAGGATTTTGTCGCCAACTTTTATAAGAGGGATTTCTTTTTGAGGAACGGTAAATTTGAGGCGAATGGGTGTTATATCTTGAATACGTATCAAAGGATCCCCTTCAATAACATAAGAACCTTTCCCAACTTGTCTTTCGGAGAGAGCGCCATCGAAAGGAGCAAGAATCTTAGTTTTTTCAAGCTCTTCCTTGGCAAGGATTAAATCAGCCTCGGAAGATTTAACATCTGTTTCAGCCGCTTCTAAATCTTGGAGACTCGCAAACTTTCTTGTCGCAAGTTCCTCTGTACGTTTAAGAATATTTCTATTTTTTTGAAGAGTTGATTCTGCCTTTTTAACGTTGGCCTGCTGTTCCTCGTTATGAATTGTAAAAAGTGTTTGATCGGGCTTTACAAATTCACCTTCTTTGAAATGTACAGCTTGGATTCGCCCTGCAATTTCTGACTTTAGAGTCACATCATTGTAGGCACTGAATGTCCCTACACCTGTAATAGAAGGATTGAGAATCCCTTCCTTAGCCTGCGTGATAACGACCGTTTGCGCTTGTTCATAAGCATGCGCAGGGGTTAAAGTAACGGCTAGAAAAATGAACGTGCGAAACATTAATTACCCTTTAAGAAAATTTAAATTGTCGTGTATACTAGCGAAAAATTTAATTTAAGGAAAGAAAATGTTTCTTATCGATAGTCATTGTCATCTTGATTATGCTCCCATGGACAGTGACATTAAAGGAACCTTGAAACGGGCTCAAGATAAGGGGATCGATCTCTTTTTGACAATTTGCACTGACGTTCAGAAGATTCCTGTTGTGACCTCTCTTGCAGAAAGTGATGAGCGAATTTTTGCTTCCGTAGGGGTACATCCTCATGAAGCAGAAAAAGTAGATAAGAATCTAGATCTTTACAAACTTTTGATGGAAACGGCCGGGCATCCTCGAGTCGTGGGTTTCGGAGAAACGGGTCTCGATTATTATTATGCCCATAGTCCCAAGGATGAACAGAAAAAAGCTTTTGAGGCCCATATAATGGCTGCTCTTGCAGCCGACCTTCCCTTGATCGTTCATACGCGGGAGGCAGAAGAAGATACGATTGAGCTTTTAAAAACAGTAGGGCAGGGAAGGGTGCGAGGGCTTATTCATTGTTTTACGGGAAGTGAAAGGCTAAGAGATCAAGCCCTGGATCTTGGTTTTTATATCTCAATTTCAGGGATTATTACTTTTCAAAAAGCCGCTTCCTTAAGAGACGTCGTTAAGGACATTCCCTTAAACCGTTTGTTGGTTGAAACTGATGCGCCCTTTCTTGCTCCTGAACCCTATCGTGGAAAACCTAATGAGCCGGCCTATGTTGTGGAAACCGCTAAAAAGCTGGCAGAGCTTAAAACCGTTGGTTTCAATCAATTATGTGAACAAACAAGTCAAAACTTTTTAACATTATTTTCAAAGGTAAAATTATCATGCGCGTAACAATTTTAGGTTGTGGGGCTTCTGAAGGTGTTCCTGTTGTAACGGGGAGGTGGGGAGAATGCGACCCGACTAATCCCAAAAATGTACGCACACGTGCGTCTATAGTGGTGCAACAGGATGAAACAACTCTTTTAGTGGACACATCTCCCGATCTTCGTACGCAGCTGCTTTCTACGGGCATAGGAAGACCTGATGCTATCCTCTATACCCACGCTCATGCAGATCACACTCATGGCATTAATGATGTGCGCGCCTTTACTTATGGAAATAAAATCCCGATTCCTATTTATAGCGATGCCCACACGATTGAATCCATCAAAAAACGTTTTGCTTATGCTTTTCCCTCAGAAACTCTAAGGCCAGATATCTATTATGCATTTTTAACAGCAAATATTGTAGAGGCCCCCTTTCAGATTGGCGGCATATCCATTGTTCCTTTTTTACAAGGTCACGGTTATTCGACGACTGTCGGATATAGATTTGAAAAAATTGCTTATTCCACAGATGTAGTTGAGCTTGATGAGGCAGCCTTTAGAATTTTAGAAGGCGTAGATGTATGGATTGTGGATTGTATTGCAAGAGATCCGCGTCCCAGTCATTCCCATCTTGAACAAACCTTAGAATGGATTGAGAGGGTCAAACCCAAGAGGGCCTACTTAACCCATATGTCCGCCCTTCTTGATTATGAGGCCCTTCTTAAAGAGCTTCCTAAAGGTATTGAACCTGCCTATGATGGTCTTGTGATCGAGGTTTAATATTTAAGCTTGCCATAAAAAAAAGAATAATCTAAAAATAAAAAATAAATGAATATGCAATTATTATTTTTTAATTTTTCTAAAGGAGAATATATAGATGAATAGTAAATTAGCCATCGCTCTTTTTACATGTAGTATTATAGCAAACTCATCTGCAAAGCCTACTGAGTAGTTATTGTTTTATCCCTAGAGGTTACTGCAATGAGCAGTGACCTCTATGGAAGAGCTGCCTCATGTAATATTTTGAGGGGCTCATTGTTCTTTTTAGGTTAATGACCGCGGTGGGATTGTTATCCAAGTTGATGATGCCCCTTGAGTTTGCTACAAGCTATCTCTCAGCTTACTTCCAAAGTTCGGAGATAAAACCACTATTTTAAAGTCAGACAAGGACCGCATAATGAAATTGTTCTTTAGTATAGCCTTTGTTATTCTGGGCTTCAATCTTACAGCCAGTATTGCTGATCCTATATTTATAAATACTGCTTTTATAGCAAAGAAGAATGGTATAATAGTAAAAATACAAGGAGACTGTGATACTCAAAATCCTCCCTGTTCGACTTTTAAAATTGCCTTAGCCCTTATGGGATTTGATTCAGGAATCTTAATAGATAGAGATTCTCCAAAATGGACTTTTAAAAAAGAATATGAAGCAAATTTTCAAGATTGGTATAAACCCGAAATGGGAATTAAATACGGTTGGCATGGAGAGCATACCCCTGCTACCTTTATGCACAATTCAGTTTTATGGTTTTCTCACCAAATTACACAACGCCTTGGGAAAGAGAAGTTCCAAGCTTATGTAAACAAGCTTAATTATGGAAATAAGGATGTTTCTGGTACAATTGGTAAAAATGATGGACTATTAAATAGTTGGTTAGAGACATCACTTAAGATCTCGCCTCGGGAGCAGGTGGAACTTCTTGAAAAAATGCTCATGAGTGAGCTCGATCTTTCTAAAGATGCCCAAAAAAAGACAGTGGAAATTATGTTAAAACGGGATAAAGATGGCCAACCAATAGAGTGGAATGGTTGGAAACTATATGGAAAAACTGGTGGTGGTACAGGGCGTCATAGATGGTTTATCGGATGGATTGAAAAGAGTGAGGACAGAATTGTTTTTGCGCAGTATGTTGGTTTGGAAAAAGATACCCCCGAACTGAGGGCTAGTGCGCCAATAGCAATGGATGCTGCAAAAGAAAATATAGCCGAGATCCAATGGATAGACTAAATAATGTAAACGGGCGAATAATTACGTTTTTTTATTGATTTTACATCAAATAAAGTCTTTATTTTGTCTCATATATTATGAACTCGCACACTTCTCAAGTTCTTCTCGAACAACCAGCTCAAGAGGAGGCAGTGCATTGACTACTGTTGCCCAAACTCTACATTCTAGAACATCTTCATAATCATGACGATAAATATTCCCAGCTCCTTTAATGCCTGCCCAAGGAATATGAAGGTATCTGCTACAGGTCTCTTCTGGCAAACGACGTGTTGCCTCTGAAATAATTTCAAGAGCTCTAACAACTGCATATATTGTGCGCTTATCCGTAAGAAAATCTTGATAGGTTGTGTCTTTTACAAAAGAAGTTGCTAGCAAAATATTTTCAAGAATATCTTCAAGGGCTTGGATTGCCTCTTTAGAAGACATAAATAGCCTCTTTTTCAACAGCACCTTTTAATCTTTTTTTGAGAGCAGCTCGATCAACGACGTCGACAGAACGGTCAAAAAAATTTGTAATATGGCTCTTAAGTTCTGCATAGGCAAAAAGATCAATAGGGTTTTTACTATTTAGATCAATGAGAATATCAATATCGCTCTCTGGGCGTTCCTCTTGACGAGCACATGAACCAAAGAGAGCGATATGATCAACGCCCATCTGACGTAATTCAGATTCATGGGTTTTCAATGTTCTTAAAATGTAATCTCTATACATCATATTCTACCCTTAAATCCTTTTATAAGATTAAGTATAGATGAAATTTAAGATTTAGGGAACGTCTAAAGAAGAAAGATCATCTATAAAAAAACTCTCAAACCTGCCAAACTTTGAATTTACTTGAAGCAGTCAACATTAATTCAGAAAGGGCCCATACCAAGGCATCTAGACGGTCGGGAGATTTCATGCTGGACTTGGGAGAATAATTACATAGTTGCTCTTCAAGACCAGGAAAGGTGGTTGCATGCCAAACTTTCCCTTGTTCATAAAGGGCAGCAATAGGTTCTGCCCGCATTATTTTTCCACGGGTGGCATGTAAGGGTTTGTAGCTCAGAGAGGGGTCAAAGGTCCGTAATAACTGTTCAACAAGCTCACCACCCATATTGACTTCGGCTACTATACGGTCAGCTTTGAGGCGCTTGTAGGCGTCAATAGCACACCGAATCCATTGAGAAGGCGTGCCCTTCATAGAGAGGTCCTCTAAGATAACGCCAATCCCATTTTGTGTGATGCCAGCGGCGATAATTCCTGTCTCATCGCTATGCTCTTTACTTGTGACTGCAGGATCAATAGCAATAATAAGGCGTTTTAATGGTTGAGGTAGATAGGCCTCTCTAGCCTTCTCAATCATTTTGGGGGTCCATAAAGCTTCTTCATTTTCCTCTAAAAGTTCGGCATAAAGCTCTTGGCGTCCTAGGCGCGAGCCTTCGTAATTTTGCTTCATATAGCTAAGAAATGGCTCTGCTAAATTAGCGGCATTCTCAAAGGTGGTTCCACGGGTGATGACGGCATCAGGGTTTTTGATCAACTTTTTCAAAAGTGGCGTTGGACGTGGGGTGGTGGTGATAATAACTCGGGGAAATTTGCCGAGCCTCAAAGCAAACATAAGTTGATCCCAGACGTGTTGATCATAATTAAACTTGGCGAGCTCATCAATCCAGGCCGCATCAAATTGGGGGCCGCGTAATTGCTCATAAGCATCAGCACTAAAGGTGGTCGCAACGGCGCCATTCTTCCAGGTGATTTTGCGTTTCGAAGGTTCATAAAGAGGTGTTTCTTTTGGAGGGTAAATATTCAAAAGACCCGACGGTCCTTCGATCATAACTCTTCGGCCTTCATTTTCTGTTTCGGCAATTAACGCTATGCGTCGATAAATCTTTTGATCAATCCAAGTACGAATGGTTTCAGCGCCCATGCGTGTTTTTCCAAAGCCGCGTCCGGCTAAAATCAACCAAATCTTCCAGTTGCCTTTTGGCGGAAGTTGATTTGGTCTTGCGACGTTTTCCCACACATAGGACGCTATTTCTTGCTTTCTTCTCTCTAACTCGAGAGCGAGAAGCTTCTGAAAATTTTGCAGAAGGGAATTTGACATAATGATACAAAGATTAAAATTAATAGGTTGTTGGATCGTCCGATGAAACGTTAAGTTCAATTTCTTCCTTAAACTCAAGAAGAATTTCTTCTGCTTTTTCAGGGTCGGGGACCCACGCTACATTAAAAATAGCATCTCCTTGAAAGACGAAAGGTAATTGGGTGCGGCCGACTACAACACCATCAAAATTAGCCACAATATTTGTGTGAGCAAGACCTAAAGAATCACCTATCTTTCCTAAGATATCGCCTTTAATGACTTTATGGCCAAGGTCGCACATCGTATGTAAAATACCTGTATTAGGAGAACGCACCCAGCGGCTTGCAGGAGAAAGTAGGGAAGGGGTCTTAATGGCTTTAAACTTTGTTTTATCTATCATATCAAGATGAGCCATAACCCGTAAAATACCATTTTTGGCGACGCGTATTGCAAATTTATTGAAACGCAAAGCTTC
This sequence comes from Alphaproteobacteria bacterium, assembly GCA_019746105.1. Classification (GTDB taxonomy): domain Bacteria; phylum Pseudomonadota; class Alphaproteobacteria; order UBA9655; family UBA9655; genus UBA9655. The sequence continues at coordinate 6,008 of JAIESK010000003.1, read as the reverse complement.
TCCGCCCTCAAAAACTACCGTGGGAATTTGTAAACTTTCAGATGCTTCACGCAAAGATCCATCGCGTAGTTTGGCTTTAAGAATAACAGGAGCCCCAAAAACAAGAGCAAGATTAAGTGCCTCTTTACTATCAAAGTCGCAGCGGATTTGAGGCAGATTAGTACGATTATCGGATCCCGTGTGAAGATCAATGCCGTGAGTACACTTTTTTACGATTTCATTCAGGAAAAGGTAAGCAAGTTGTGAAGCTTGAGAGCCCGTTTCAGAGCCAGGAAAGCTTCTGTTTAAATCGCGGCGATCAGGCAGATAACGACTTTTAATAAGAGTTCCAACCAAATTGACTATGGGAACAGCAATAAGAGTTCCCTTAAGATGTTTCGTGTGATGTGAGGAAAGAACACTTTTTATAGCAGCGATTCCATTTAATTCATCACCATGTATGGTTGAGCTGAGAAATAGCTTCTTTCCAGGCAACCTTCCATGAATCACATAAGCCGTCAAATTAAAAGCTGGAAATTCAGGAAACATAGAGGTTGGAATGCGAACAACCTTGCGGGTGCCGGGCTGGATAATTTCTCCACCAATTTCAAAAGGTTCTTGCTTTTCAGCCATATGGTCATCTCTTTTTATGCTACTAAATTTAGTGTGACATAAAATGTTAAAGAAATTATTAAGCTTTATTTCGCCATTTAGAGTGAGTTGTAAAAGTTGTTATTCTTGAGACCAAAAGCGTAAATAGAAAAGCCTCTTTCTCTCTCTGGAAAGAGGCTTAGTTTTTTCTATAGATACATAAGCGATTCCCAACTTAACTAAGGCGCACATAATGAGTGCATCTTATATTAAGTTTATTATTCTAACGCCTTTCGCCAGTCACTGATTGATTTTTCAGTAAGTCCCATGGACTCGAATCCAGAGCGGAAAAATTTCAGATACCCCTCATAAAGTAAAATCTTAGTGTCTTTTGGCTTATGCACATTAATGCGTTTTGGTGTGAGACCCGTTAATGAAGCAAATCGGCGAGGGGGGATAAAAGACACAGAGGATCCTTTAGATAAGCCTTCATCCACTGTCCAACCCTTATTTTGCAAGAACCTCTTAAAATTCTTCCAACTGAGGCCATTTGATTTTTTATCTTTTGATGAATCTTTTCCTTTAGCTAGATCTTCAAAATTAATGTGTGCACGACGGCTTTGTGATTCAAAAATCGCCAAATATCCTTCAAGTTCATAGGCATTGGTAAAAGCCATTCTGAGTTCTTCTTTTAAGGGATGATTCTCTTCTGGTGGTGTGACTACATTTTTTTGAGGAAGCGCAATTGGCTGGGGAAGGATTTCAGGCGAGATGGCTTCAGGTTTGTCTACTACTGGAATAGCCTTTGTGCTTTCTTTTATAGGAGTCAGAGGGGACGGCAACACTTGTGCAGAAGGCGTGGGCACTTTTACAGCTTTTTCTTTTTGAAATGCCTTTGCAGAAAGAGGCTTTTTCTTAGCAGCTTTTTTAGGAGCCGTAGGTTTTTTCTTTTTTGATTTCATGAGTTCGAGTGGAAGAAACTCAGTAAGGTCAACAGTAGGTCTTTTTATATTTTCGGCGCGAGGAAAGTTTGTTTTCAAATGATCGGTATCTGGTTGAATCACATAATTAGACAAAAATTCCAATACATGATCAACGTAAACTTGATCTCTAATTGGGTTCATATTTTTATTAACGAAATTACATATTACTGTAGAAAATCCACGATTATCTTCCAACTTTTTGCTTCGTTCTGGTAATACATCCATGGTAACTTTCTTTTTATTTTCAACCCATGAAGCTATTTGCTTTTCTGCAGACTCTTTGGAGAGGTTTATAGGCATTAGAGCATTTTCTATTTTGACGGTTGCTGTAGGAAGTCCACTCTTATCTTTCAGCTTTTGGCTTTTCTCTGGCGATATACCCATGTTAACTTTCTCTTTATTTTCAGTCCTTGAAGTTACGGTCTTTTCTATAGACTCTTTGGAGAGGTCCCTCTGCGTGAAACCCATTGCTATCTTGGTCATGCCAAATCCATCATCACAGAGTGCGGCCTGTTCACTGTACCTTCTTAGTCTTTCCAACAAAACAATTGTATGGTTAAGTTCATCCTGTTCAAACCCAGTGGGTTGTTCGATTTTTGAGTGCAGGCCTCCCAAATTTTCAGCCCGTAGAAACTCTAGCTCCTCTACTAAACGAGGGCAGATAGCCATTCGTTCTTGAGGGGTTTTAAAAGCTCTCAGGCTATGCTCAAAAAATTCCCAACCTATCTTGTTTTTAAGGGAGTTGAGAGGGAACTTTTTAAGGGTTTCTATCCGCATATGCTTGGCGAACTGATTACGCGTTTTACTATCAAATATACCTTCTCTATTCAGAATACTATCGTAATCAATGTTCGTTAACTGTTGTGTAAAATTATTAACTTGTTCTGTTAGCTCTGGAGTTATTTTTTCTTTTTGCCAGTCAGTGTAAATATTATGAACAATCTGATTATAACGACCCCGACTTTCAGCTATTTGAATCATGTCTTGCCAAAGGTCTTCCTTTGGATCCATTGCTTTGCTGCTATCAACAAAACCTGTTGATATTCCTACGATCAATAATAAAAATTGAGTATAATTTTTCATAAAACACCATAAGTAATTCGTTTAGTTTTTTACTTATATGGTTGTTACTTGGAAAATATCAAGTGAAAAATTACGCTAATGCGCGATACAGAGGGCAGCATTATTCCCCATCAGCTACTTCTATGAGGGCGTACATACACCGTCTACCGCCCGCAGCCCGGTTTGGGTGTGATAATGTTCCTTGCAAGAAACTTTACAAGCAGATTCAGATGGGGCTTTTCCTATGTACTCAAAGTATCCGCCCGGCCCCTGACAAGAGCATTCGCATTCCGCAGCTTTACTCTGAGAATTCATCAAGGGTAAAGCCGACGCGAGGAGTCCTAGAGTCAGTACGGATGCCCGGAGAAATTTTTTTGCATGGTGATGTTCCTTTCATAAAATTGTTAGGCCCATAAAATACAGAGAGAGGTGGGCGATTTGTATTCCCGTAAGTTCATCCCTTTTTATGCTAGGTTAATCTGACATAAATATTAAAGAAATTGTTAAGACTTATTTTTCTCTTTATTGAATCAACTATTATGTTATTGAATAGATCCTGAGTTCGCCCTAAAGGGCTCCTCAGGATGACAACCTTTTGTTTTTATTAGAAAAAAATGCCATCCTGAGACCCCGAGTAAAACGAGGGGAACTCAGCATCTCATGGATAATCATTAAGATGGATCCTGTTGTTAAATAGCGGGACGTCACCCTCTCTCCGCACGACGTCTAGACCGCGGGAGCTTTTACTTAAATTCTTTGAAAAACCCAGTCGTATCTCGCACGACGTGCATCAATTTTGATGTGAGTCTTACTGAGCTGTATCTCTGAGTTGTACAGCTCCTTTTAGGATGTAAATTTCTTATTAAAAATACTTGATCTTTATTAAGTAGATAGTTATAAAAGTTGAAAGTTTTAGGAGAGTAGGCTGGTCCCCACAGAGAGGTCACCTTGTTAATGGTTGTTTAAAATTAAAAAAAGACTTGCAATATGCTTATAATTGTTCTATATTAGAAGAGTATTAATAGTGGTTTTAATTTTTTGCGTGGTGTTTGTTTGATGAAAAGTAAGTTTTTAACTCGATCTATAAGAACTCTTTCTTTTGTTTCTATGCTAATGCTCTCATTTTTAGCACAGCATACGTTATTTTCTCATACAGCTCACGCTGCTCCAAAAGTAACGAGAAGTGCTGTGAAAAAGCAAGCAGCCACTTCTACTAGAAAAGCTGCCCCCGCAAGGAAGAATGCTGCTAAAGCTGCGCCAGCAAAGCGGATACCAACCAGAGCTACAGCGGCAAAGAGGGCCCCCACTAGGGCTACAGCGCCAAAGCGGACGCCAACCAGAGCTACAGCGGCAAAGAGGGCCCCCACTAGGGCTACAGCGCCAAAGCGGACACCAACCAGAGCTACAGCGGCAAAGAGGGCCCCCACTAGGGCTACAGCGCCAAAGCGGACACCAACCAGAGCTACAGCGGCAAAGCGAACACCAACTAGAGCTACCGCAGCAAATCGGACAGCAACTAGAGCTACAGTGGCTGTTCAACAAAAGACTTCAGCGGCTTCTCAGGTAAAGACTTCAACTCCCACTGCTAAAGTTACTCCAGCACCAGTTACTAAACCAATTTCAGCTCCAACAGCAGCTCCTGCCGCTAAGGCTGTTTCTCAGCTAGCTCCAGTGTCCTCAGCTCCTGCTACTAAAGTTGCTCCAGTGCCAGCTGCTAAACCAATTTCAGCTCCAACACCAGAAGCAGCTCCTGCTGCTAAGCCTGCTTCTCAGCCAGCTCCAGTGTCTTCAGCTCCTGCTACTAAAGTTGCTCCAGTACCAGCTGCTAAGGCTGTTTCTCAAACAGCTTCAACGTCTCCAGCTCCCGCTGCTAAAGTTGCTCCCACACCAGCTGCTAAAGCAATTTCAGCTCCAACACCAGCAGCAGCTTCTGCTGCTAAGCCTATTTCTCAGTCAGTTTCAACGCCTCTAGCGCCAGCTGCTAAACCAATTTTAGCTCCAACAGCAGCTCCTGCCGCTAAGGCTGTTTCTCAGCCAGCTCCAGTGTCTTCAGCTCCCGCTGCTAAAGTTGCTCCAGTGCCGGCTGCTAAACCAATTTCAGCTCCAACAGCAGCTCCTGCCGCTAAGGCTGTTTCTCAGCCAGCTTCAACGTCTCCAGCTCCCGCTGCTAAAGTTGCTCCCACACCAGCTGCTAAACCAATTTCAGCTCCAACACCAGCAGCATCAGCTGCAAAGCCTGTTTCTCAGGCAGCTCCAACGCCTCCAGCGCTAGCAGTAAAAGAAACAGTTAGTGATGAATCAATGACGGAGAAAATTTTTCCTGCGGCAAAAGGAGCGATGGAAGCATTGAAGAATCTATTCAATATTTCAGCTCCAATGTCTTCAGCGCCTGTGAAATCAGTTTCAGCAGCAACCCCTGCTAAGCCAGCTGTACAAACAGTTCCAGCTTCAACGTCTGTAAAGTCAGTTCCAGCAGCAACCCCCGCTAAGCCAGCTATACAAACAACTACACCAACTCCAGTTGCTCAACCAAAGCCAGCACCAACTACAGCTCCAGCTGCTAAGTCTACTTTGCAACCAATTTCAGCTCCAGTACTAACGCCTCCTCCAGCACCAAAAATGCCAGCGTCAACTGTTGCTAAACCTGCTTCACAAGCAGCTTCAATTCCAGTTTCACCTTCTTCAGTACCATCTCCTGTACCTCCAGCAGAAGTTAAGATGCCAGAGGTTTTGGAAAAAGCTAACCTTTCGGAACAAGCTAAAAAGTTCACAAATGCGCTTCTCTCTGGGTTAAGAGGAAAAGTTGGCAATGACAAAGCAAAAACAACTTCAGGAGAGCAAGTAGACAAGGAAAATACAGTAATTCCACAAAATGTTCTCACTGTGGCAAGAGTAACAACATCTTCTAGCCCTAATTTGACAGAGTCTTCCAAAGTCGATTCTTCTTCTGAATTGACGTTCGGTAAACTTTTAGCTGATGCTAGAGCAAGGCTTAAGAATAAAGCAGGAGCTCCTGGTGCTGTAAGTCTAGAGACTTCAAAGTTAGCTGGTAGTATTCCTGCAGTAACTCCAGAAGCTTCAAAGCCTTCTGGTGAGCAAAAAGTTCAAGCAGGCAAGACGACACAAGCAAGTTCCTCTGTTTCTACAGCTCAACCAAGTGATGTGCCAGCAGTAAATCCATTTTTTAAACTAAGGTCTACTGCTAAACCAGGAGCTGCTGCCACTACAACTTCTACTGCAAGCCCAAAGACTTCAAAGTCAGATGTTGCTAAACAAGTTCAAGCAGGTGTTACGACATCAGCGGATTCCTCTGTTGCTACAGCTCAACCAAGTGATGTGCCAGCAGTAAATCCATTTTTTAAACTAAGGTCTACTGCTAAACCAGGAGCTGCT
>JAIESK010000035.1 GCA_019746105.1 Alphaproteobacteria bacterium | reverse complement strand
ACAAAATCTCGTAAAAGAGAAGATGAAGAATACCATATAACTTCTCCAGAAGCTGTTTTATAATGAAGAAGAGCTCTATTTACTAAAATAAAAATTCCAAAAACTGAAAAAACAAAAAAAGACATAGTTGAATATAATAGATAAGAATTTAAGCCATTAAATAAGACTATAGCAAATCCCAAAAGGGCAGTTGCAAGCAATCCTGCAGCATAAAGAGGACGAAGACCTTTTCCCAAACCTAATAAGAAGAGAGGAAGAGGAGAAAAAGCAGAGAAATAAGATAAATAAGCTAGGAGGTAAAAATGTTGTGTTTCATAGGAATGTCCCAAAATTGAGTATAGAAATGTATTGTTATGAAGAAAAACTGATTTGTCCAAAAGATAAATTGATACTGAAGCAATAGCACTCAATGTTATTAAAATTAGCATATGCATTTTTTATACCTTATTTAACAATTCTCCAAAAAATATTGGTTCTTAGCCAAAAGCCAAGAGATAAGTAAGAATAAGGTAAAATTTTCATTTTTACGAGAAGAAGTTTTCTTAAAGAGCTTAAACTAAAGAATTCACCCCAGAAGGGTAAAAGTGCAAGTGAGAGCTGATAAAATAACATTGAGGAAAAAGCCATGAAAATCTGAAACCCACCTAAAAAGTTTTCACCTGAATATTTAGAAAAGCACCATGATCTTGTTGCATATGACGTGTTCCATCGCATCAATGCTTTTCTCCTCTTTCCGCTTGATTGTGCATGTGAAACAACGTGTCAATATGAGGAGTGGAGAAAGAAGGCGACTCTTGCGCCGAATACTAATTCTGCTTAGGAGAAATGAGTTCGTCCTCTTGTGGTTGACTTGCCTTCAAAAGGCTTAATTGTTCAAATATTTTTAAAGTAGGCGTGGGATACTCAAGGGACATTTGGAGACAAAAAACAGTAACAAATCCGTATAAGCAGCAGCAAAGAATTCGATATAATGCCTTGATTTTATTAACATAATTCGTTAACATTTGCTATCAGTTAAACATTTCAATCGTCTCGAAAACCGTTGTGCGTGCAAACGTACCGTGGGTTCGAATCCCACTCCCTCCGCCAGCTACCAAAAGGGTCCATACCAAAAACATAGCACTAAGATCCCCTTCAGCTTGCTATAAATCGCACAAACTGAAAATTTGGATGCCTAAAGAAGCATTCTTCGAATAAGAGCTCATCAAGCAAGTGGAGCCAAAGCGCACGAATCTTCACTTATAGTATAAGCAAATTTCTCCAGAAGATCTAAACCCTCTAGTAAGATTCTTAGATAACTTCTGTATTTTTCAATGAGATCTTCTCCCTCTAAATGGATACCAAGAAGTTCTGTACCCTCAACATAGCTTTGATATTGTTCAACACTATGAAAGCTATGAGGAATTGGAATGATTTCAGAATTAATAGTCTCATTTGCCCAGTCTTTTTTCATGTTGATTCTATATAAGATGTAATCTAGTGACAACGCAACTTGTGACTCGTGAAATACATGAAAAAAGGCAATATCAAACTTATTAAGTTCACTGATATCGAGCCTAGCGTTTTCTAAATTTTGGAGCATGGTTGCCATTTGCTTTGCGGAAGCTAGAGCTTGATCTTCAATAGTAAAACGGAATTTACCCACATGAGTAGCATCATGGTTCCAAGCATCGCAGGGCGGATAGTCTTTAGCATAATCAAAATCGACCAGAGCATCTGTAGGAACGGCTAAAAAATCAAGATAAGTAGCGACTTGAGATCCATCTTGTCGGAAAAAACTCCAAGACTCTCTCATAGCTGAAAGCGGAAAAGCACCTGTTGGAGATATTAGAGGCATGATAAAACCATGGGATTTCATCCAATTATTACTATAATTTGAATCAGGGTATTCTTGAAAATCCTGATCGATGTTCTGTTGTTCCAAATATTTCATCAACTCAGCGATGCCCTCAGGGCCCCTAAATGTATTTTCCTTGTACTCATCTGCTAGCGCATGTTTTTGAGATTCAGGAGCGCTCGATAACAAGTGAACCCAAACCTTTCCGATCCAATTTAAATCACTTATACTCATATTTTTATCCCATCCCGCTTTTAAGGCTATTCCATGGAGATAAGCAATCGAGTTCCGGATCGCTTTTTTGTTTGAGCGACCGACAATTCTTTCCTCTATAAACGACTTATCTGCTTGATACAGAGGCCAGAGTAAGTCTGGAGAAGGAACGCGTGTATTGATAGTCATCTCTGGATTGGTTTTTAAAAGTTCTCTCAAAATACAAAGCCGAGTTTTTGCTTCCACGTATCCTTCTTTTGCTGTCGATATATTATAAACCAAATGACCATTTTCTATAGTTTCTGATGAATTCAAGTCTCGAGAGGAATTAGGCGCAGTTGATAGAAACCGTTCGCTTTCACCGAATTCATCCATAGAAAAAGCATTGTTGACTGATAAAAGAATTGTCAAAATCAGAGTGGGTATTAAACTTTTAAATTTAATCATTGCATTCTCACTTTAAAAAAGTTAAATAAAAATATAATATCTATATATATGATACTTAATATTTTTCAATATTTTTTATTAATTTTCAGAGGAGATGTTACTTGAGAAGAGATAAAAACGAACGTTCTTCAAAGAAAGCCGGAGGAAAGAGACTATTTGTCTATTCATTAACAAAAATTACTTGTATGAAGTTTTTATAAATGTTGTGTTGTTATGTACCTATTTACCCTATCTTTTCAAAAACAATGTTGTTAAAGTCCTTTGGTTTTAAAAAACTAATGAGTGAGAAAATTTAATGGATACTCTAAGCTTTCATCCAAGTCTTTTAAGAGAATATGATATTCGTGGTATTGTAGACAAAACTCTTTTTGATAAAGACGCTTATTGGATTGGAAGATGTTTTGGTCATATCATAAGAGAAACAAATGGAAAATCAGTTGCTGTGTGTCGAGATGGACGCCTCAGTTCTCCCCAGCTCCATAAAGCTCTTATTCAAGGCCTATGCGAGTCAGGGACTGATGTTTATGACTTAGGAGTTGGACCAACCCCCATGCTCTATTTTTCAGAGTACATTTTGCCAGTAGATGGGGCGATTATGATAACGGGTTCCCATAACCCTCCCACACATAATGGGTTTAAGTTAAGTCATCAAAAAAAACCCTTCTTTGGGGAGAGTATCCAGACTTTTTCTCAATTTTCTCCTCAACAATTAAGCAGTGGTCAAGGAAAGGTTTTTAGCCATCAGATTTCCTCTATGTATGTAAGCCGTTTACTAGAAGATCTTACATTTGGCAAAGAGTTAACCGTTGCTTGGGACTCTGGACATGGAGCTACCAGTGAAATTGTAAAGAGTCTTGTCCAAAAACTTCCAGGAAAACATATCCTTTTAAATGTCGAGATCGATGGTACTTTTCCAGCTCATCCACCTGATCCTTCAAACCCAGAAAACCTCGTTCAGCTGCAAGAATTGGTTTCTCAAAATAAATGCCATTTGGGACTTGCTTTTGACGGAGATGGTGATCGCTTAATAGCTATTGATGGTAAGGGGCGTATTTTATGGGGAGATCAACTTCTATTATTATTTGCAAATGATCTCTTAAAACGCAACTCAAAAGCAACTATCATTGCTGATATTAAAGCCAGCCAAGGACTTTTTGATGAAATTAAACGTCAAGGTGGAAATGGCTTAATGTGGAAAACAGGTCACTCTCATATTAAAACAAAAATGTCTGATTCACAGGCCCTCCTTGGAGGCGAGATGAGCGGGCATCTTTTCTTTAAAGAAAACTATTATGGTTTTGATGATGGGATTTATGCAGCACTCCAACTCCTCTCTCTGTTATCCCTCTCCTCTCAAAGTTTAGAAGAATTGTACGATGATTTACCTCATTTCCATGGGACTCCTGAAATCCGAATTCCTTGTCCTTCAGAACTAAAATTCAATATTCCACAACTCATAAAAGCCAATTTAAAAGCTGAAGGTCATTCTTTTGTAGACATCGATGGAATTCGTGTTCAACTCGAGGAGGGGTGGTGGTTATTACGCGCTTCCCATACAGAAGATGTTCTCGTTGCGCGATGCGAATCTTCCACAAAAGATGGATTGGAAATTTTGACAAAACACCTTCGTAATGAGCTTAAAAATCATCAAATTTTTCTTGAGTAAAGTAAAAATTGATATTTAAAACGATTAGGTCAGAGCAATATATGGTTAAAGGTCTTTTTTTCCGGACATATTCAAGGTTATTAGATATTCAATTACCCTTTATTAAAGTAAAGCTCTCTCATGAGCTTATAAAATTTTTATTTGCTGGAGTTACAAATAATCTTATTGTCATTGCAATTTATGAAATTCTCTTGTTTTATATAGATTATAAAATTGCATCCATTATAGGGTATGTTATAGGATTTTTCTTGGTTTTATATACAAGTACAATTTTTGTATTCAAAACCGGCAAGGCATGTTTAGTGAAGAAGATAAAATTCCTTGGGCTTTACATTGCAAATTCCATTATTTATTACAATTTACTTATTATTTTAAAAGAATATCTTGAAATCTCCCCTAGAATCTCTATTTTTTTTATTGCTTTTTTCGGCGCAATGATTAACTTTATGGTATCAAAACGAATTCTTAAAAATCCAATCTAAGTAGGTAAAAATGAAAACATCTTCAGCTCAAAAACAATCTTCTTTTCAAGAAGAGTTCATTCCCTTTGTTAAACCTTACCTTTCTAAAAATACGCTAAACTATTTAGCTCAGTCTTTAGAAACAAACCAAATTCAGGGGGATGGGATTTTTACAAAAAAATGTCATCAGTTTCTTGAAGATTCAACGAAGACTCAAAAAGCACTTCTGACCCATTCTGGTACAGCAGCCTTGGAATTGGCGACTCTTTTAATTGATCTTAAAGAAGGCGATGAGGTCATCATACCTTCTTATACCTTTTCCTCGACAGCGAACGCGGTTGTTTTGAGAGGAGCCACTCCTATTTTTATTGATATTCGTGAGGATACACTTAATCTCAATGAAAATCTTATAGAAGGCGCTATCACACCCAAAACAAAAGCTATTTTCCCTGTCCATTATGCAGGGGTTTCCGCAAACATGGAGCAAATCAACAAAATTGCTCAAAGCTATAACCTATTTGTTATTGAAGATGCCGCTCAAGGGGTGGGAGCTTTTTACAAAGGGAAACCCTTAGGAACTCTTGGGCATTTTGGGGCTTATAGCTTTCATGCAACGAAAAATATTATTTCTGGTGAAGGGGGAGCTCTTCTTATTAACTATGAAGAGTTCACGGAACTGGCTGAAATAATGCGTGAAAAAGGAACCAACCGAAGTCAGTTTATTCGAGGAGAAGTTGACAAATATACTTGGGAAGAAAAAGGATCCTCTTTTTTACCTAGCGATCTCACTGCAGCGATGCTTTTATCACAATTAGAAGAAATGAATGATATCAATAAAAATAGAATGTCTATATGGAATACATATCATTCCAGTTTTGAATCTCTTGAGAAAGAGGGTTATTTAACCCGTCCTTTTATTCCTTTAGATTGTCTCCATAATGCTCATCTTTATTATGTTATTGTAAAAACTCCAATGATTCGAGAAAATCTCTTGAAATTTATGAAAGAAAATGGAGTGCAATGCACATCTCACTATGTCCCTCTTCATAGCGCTCCTGCTGGAGTGAAGTATGGAAAATCCTTTGGAGATCTTCATATTACTAATAAAATAGCCGATCAAATAGTCCGTTTTCCCTTGTGGCCACAAATGACTTCTGATAATCTCGCTCACATCACACGTTTGATCACTTCATTTTTTAGGTGCTAGCATGGCTGAAGAAAAAACTATTCTTGTTACTGGTGGATGTGGGTTTATTGGATCCCATTTTGTTCGTTTATGCCTTAAAGAAGGATATCACGTCGTTAATTTAGATGCTCTTACCTATGCGGCTTCTGAAAGTACGCTGAAAGATATCAACGAAAGTGAACCCAACTATCATTTTGAAAAGGGCTATATTCAAGATCGTCCACTAATAAAATCTCTTCTTTTAAAATATAAGCCATGTGCCCTCGTCAATTTTGCTGCTGAAACACATGTTGATCGTTCAATTGAGTCTCCAAATCAATTTATTGATAGCAATATTCTTGGGACCTTTACCTTATTGGACGAAAGTCGTCATTATTACGATGATCTTGATCCTGCAGAGAAAACTCAATTCAAATTTTTGCACGTGTCTACAGATGAAGTTTTTGGTTCCTGTTCAGGAGAACCTTTTCCTGAAGAAGCGCCATATAATCCCAGCTCACCTTACTCAGCGAGTAAGGCCGCAGCAGATTTTATCGTTAGATCTTATTTCCATACTTATGGGTTTCCTGTTCTTATTACAAATTGCACGAATAATTATGGGCCAAACCAGTTTCCAGAAAAACTTATTCCTCTCATGATTATAAAAGCAAACAATCAAGAGTCGCTTCCTATCTATGGTGATGGGATGCAGATTAGAGATTGGCTTTATGTTGAAGATCATGTGGAAGCCATTTTGACTGTTTTAGAAAAAGGAAAAGAGGGTGAAACGTATAATATCGCTGGACTAAATGGTGAAGTTCCCAATAAAACTGTTGTTGAAGAACTGTGCCATATTTTGGATGAATTAGCTCCGCGACCAAACGACCTCGCTTACAAAGACCTTATCACTTATGTTACTGATAGGCCAGGTCATGATTTTCGTTATGCCTTGTCTATTGAAAAAATTAAAAATGAACTTGGATGGTCACCTAAAGTTAATTTTAAAGAAGGTCTTAAACAAACAGTTGAGTGGTATCTTAAGAATAAATGGTGGTGGGAAGAGATTCTAGACAAAGGATATAAAGCCAATCGAATGGGTCTAAGGAAAACAGCATGAGAAAAGGAATTATTTTAGCTGGAGGTAAAGGAACACGTTTATATCCTCTAACACGAGTTGTTAGCAAACAGCTTTTGCATGTCTATGATAAACCCATGGTCTATTATCCACTATCCATTCTTATGCTTGCAAACATAAGAGACATCCTTATTATTTCTACACCCCATGATCTTCCCCATTACCAAGAATTATTGGGAAATGGCACTGATTTAGGGTTAAACTTGTCATATCAAGAACAACTCGCCCCCCGTGGCCTTCCTGAAGCTTTCATCCTCGGAGAAGATTTCTTGCAAGGTTCTCCATCGGCTTTGATTTTGGGGGATAATATTTTCTTTGGTATTGGTCTCCCTCCCCTGTTAGAAAATATATCTGAAAACGTAGGAATGGGAGTTTTCTCTTATCCTGTAAGCGATCCAAGAGAATATGGAGTTGTAGAAGTTAACACTGATAATCAAATTATTTCTATTGAAGAAAAACCAAAGATTCCCAAATCAAACTTAGCATTGACCGGATTATATTTTTGTGACAATCAAGCTCCCACCCTTGCAAAGGCTTTAAAACCCTCACCGAGAGGTGAATTTGAAATCATTGATCTCATGCGCGAGTATCAAAAAAGAGGACAACTAAACATGTATCCTATTGGACGTGGCGCAGCTTGGTTAGATACAGGAAACCCTGATAGTCTTTTAGATGCTTCTAATTTTATTGCCACAATTGAACGTCGACAGGGTCTTAAAATTGCCTGCCTTGAGGAAATTGCCTACAATAAAGAATGGATTAACCGATCTCAGTTAATAAAGCTTGCTGAAGACCAGAAAAATTCTTATTACGGTAAATACCTTAGTTCTTTGTTAGGGTAAAAAATGAACCAGATAAAAAACATTAATAAATCTAGCTCACTTTTTTGCGTAGAGAAAAAATCATGATAACGTTTATGGCCATTGCTCGAGCACTGAGACTGGATGAGATCTTGACAAAAGTTGGACTTGTTATAGCAAATCCTTTTCTTAGCAAGCACCTTTCAAAAAGTCTTGTTACCATTCCTACAATTTGTCTTATGGGAGTTGGTGTTTTTATACCTTTATTGATTGCTTCTTTGTTTGGTATTTCTGTCAAAGACTGCTCTGTATTTTTTATATACGTATGCATTTATCACGGAATAAATGGCTTTTTAATTCTTTCTTTATTAAAGCAAGATTGGAATGATAGCATAAAACTCCCAACTATTTTTATAACTGGCATTTGTTATAATATATTTACTATTTTTTTATTAAGTTTTTTTCATTGGCAAAGTTACGCTTTCCTTAATCCATTGCCACTTTTACTTTTGAATTTGATTATAAAAACAAATTACATAAATTTAAATATAATTAAGAAAGAGGATTTGTTAAAAAGTATAATCCTATTATCTGTTTTAATTATTCCATTTTTTATAGGTAGCACTATTTACACACTCGTCAACCCAGTCAATCATCACTATACATTTCAAGCAGCTATAGCCTCATCTATAACTTATAATTCATACCCTTATGTAAATTTTCTTTTTCCCGAGGTTCCTCTTTATTACAATTATGGCTACCATTTGGAACTAGCTTTTTCTTCTCTTGCAACACAGATTCCATTAGAGGATTTAGCGTCAAGAATATATCCCTTATATATATTTTTTCTTCTTATTTGGACTTCTTGTAGTTTTTGCGAAAAATTTATAAAAGGGGGGATAATTTCAGGAATGCTTTTTGCATTCTTCGCTTATAGTGTTGTTGGCTTTTACTCACCCAGTTCAGCATTTCATGCGTTAAGTGGCACTTCGGCTTCTATAAATCTTGTTGGTTCATCAACTCTAGCAATCACAATATTTTTCATATCAACATATAAAATATGTACCAATAGGTTTTCTTCTCTACAAGATTACCTATTCATATTTATGCTTTTTTTTATTGGAGCGATAACGCGATCCGCTTTTCCTTTTATTTTAGGAGGGGGATTGTTTTTTTATGGTATAAGAAAATTATTACAAGTTAGAAATTTAAAATCTTTTTATGATTTTATAAATTATAATAAAAATTTAATAATTATCTCGTTGTTGCTTTTTCTTGCATTAGTATTAAGTCTAGTGTTAGTATATGGTTTATTTTCTTCGTATACATGTATAGGTTTTCTTCGATTAGTGGCACAAAATTCTTATTTTTTTACTGCAAGTTCAATAAAGAGTTTTATTTCTACAATTTTTCCAACACTATCAGTCCAACATCCTGTAAATTATAATAGGCTAGTGGCAGCTCTGTGTATTCTTCTGAGTGCAAACTATTTAATTCCTGCCTTTTATTATCAAGTAATACAGTGGTTTAAGAATAAGCCTACTGAAGTTGAATTTTTCTTAATTTTTTGTGCGCTTTCTGGCTGCCTAATTTGGAATTTTACGGAAGCCAGTGGAGGAAGTAACTATACATTTTTTCATTATTTTTATTTTATAGTTTTTATTTTTTCAGCAAGTGGAGTATACTTGATCTTTAGTAATTGTCTTTCAAAAAGATCACCGCTCTTAATTTTATTAACACTATCTTTATTGTTAAGTTTTTCCTTAAAAATATATGAAACCTATTATTCATTAACTAATTTAAATAGTTTGAGTTATCGTAAACCTCCAGAATATGCTGTCTCTAAAAATTTTTTGAAACGATTATCCTCCATAAATATAAACAAAGATAATCTAATTATTATTTCACTTTACCGTAAACCAAAACTTAATGACGTCATCTTTGGAGAAATATTAACGACTTCTTCTAAAACACCAGTTTATCATATCGAGACAATACAATATGGAAGAGAGAGAATATTTGTTCAAAGTTTAGATATTCATAAACGCATGGGGCTTGTAAAGGAAGCCTTATTGAAAGCTGAGGCTTCTCAAGTATTTTCTGATGATACACTTAACCAACTAAAGGCAGTTTTCCCCGAAAAATCTATGCTTTTCATTATGGATAAAACACAGGCCGTAAAATCTAGCTTTATCACAGAAATAGACACAATAGATGATATGAAATTATTTCTATATACAGATAAAAGTTTCTTTCACTGATATGTCTAATCCTGCATAATATTTTATTGAATGTATCCTTCTAGTTGTACGAACTTTGAGCTTATGGCTCTTGGAGACCTTCTCACTTATCTTAGAACTCTATTACAGTATGTGCTAAATTTCCCGATTTAATTTCTTTCAAAGAAATCATATAAAATGTATGAACATATTTAAATATGAAAAAAGAGTTTTAGTTTCATGGCGGAAATTTCAGTGGTTATCTCTGAATATCAGTTAGAAAATATTTTACAGGTTTTCTATGATCGGTTTAAAAAATCATGATGAAGTCTGTTGCCAGCGCATGTGCAATAAAGCTGGATGAGATATTGACAAAAATCAGACTTGTTATGACAAATCCTTTTCTTAGCAAATACCTTTCAAAAGGTTTTGTCACCACTCCTACAACTTTTCTTATGGGAGTTGGTATTTTTATACCTTTATTAATTTCTTATTTGTTTGGTATTTCTGTCAGGGATTGCTTTGTATTTTTTATTTATGTTTGCATTTATCACGGAATAAATGGTTTTTTAATTCTTTCTTTATTAAAGCAAGATTGGGATGATAGCATAAAGCTCCCCAGCATCCTTGTAACGGGCATTTGTTATAATATACTTACTATTTTTTTATTAAGTTTTTTTCATTGGCAAAGTTACGCTTTCCTTAATCCATTGCCACTTTTACTTTTAAGTCAAGTTATAAAAACAAACTACATGGATTTAAATATAATTAAGAAAGAGAATTTGTTAAAAAATGTAATTCTGTTATCTTTTTTAATTATTCCACTTTTTATAGGTATTTCTGCTTACATACTCACCTTTCCAGTCACCATCACTTAGTATTTCAAGGAGCCATAGCCTCATCTATAGCTTATAACTCATATCCCTATGTAAATTTTCTTTTTCCTGAGGCTCCGCTCTATTACAATTATGGTTATCATTTAGAGCTAGCCTTTTGTTCTCTTGCAACGAAACTTCCCCTAGAGGATTTAGCATCAAGAATATATCCTTTGTATACATTTTTTCTTCTTATTTGGACTTCGTATAGTTTTTGTGAAAAATTTATAAAAGGTGGTGTAATTACAGCAATGCTTTTTGCATTCTTTGCTTATAGTGTCGTTGGATTTTACCCTCCAAGCTCAGCATTTCATGCTTTAATTGGTACTTCAGCTTCTATAACTCTTGTTGGTTCATCAACTTTGGCAATCATAATATTCTTCATATCAACATATAAAATATGTACAAATAGGTTGTCTTCTCTACAAGACTACGTATTTATATTTATGCTTTTTTTTATTGGAGCAATAACCCGATCCGCTTTTCCTTTTGTTTTAGGAGGGGGATTATTTTTTAATGGCATAAGAAAGTTATTACAGGTTAGAAATTTAAAATCTTTATATAATTTTATAAATGATAACAAGAGCTTACTAATTATCTCTTTATTGCTTTTTCTTGCCTTAATGTTAAGTCTTATTTTAGTATATGGTTTGTTTTCACCATATACATGCCTAGGTTTTCTCAAGTTAGTGAAACAAAATTCTTGTTTTATTACTGCAAGTGCAATAAGGAATTTTATTTCTACAATTTTTCCAACATTATCAGTACAATATCCTATAAATTATTATAGGCTAGTAGCAATTCTTTGCATTCTTTTGAGCGCAAGCTATTTAATT
Organism: Alphaproteobacteria bacterium; assembly: GCA_019746105.1. Classification (GTDB taxonomy): domain Bacteria; phylum Pseudomonadota; class Alphaproteobacteria; order UBA9655; family UBA9655; genus UBA9655. The sequence continues at coordinate 22,464 of JAIESK010000035.1, read as the reverse complement.
CCAGCCTTTTACTATCAATTGATACAATGGCGTAAGAATAAACCAACTGAAGTTGAATTTTTCTTAATTTTTTGTGCGCTTTCAGGTTGTCTAATTTGGAACTTTACGGAAGCACATGGAGGAAGCCACTATAGGTTTTTTCATTATTTTTATTTTGTAATTTTCATTTTTGGAGCAAGTGGCACATATCTCGTTTTTAGTAATTTCTTTTCAAAAAGATCACCTTTCTTAATTTTATTAACTTTATTTTTGTTGTTAGGTTTTTCCTTAAAACTGTATGAAACCTATTATTCATTAGTCAATTTAAAAGATTTAAACTTTCGTAAACCTATAGAATACAATTTTTCTAAGAACTTTTTGAAAAAATTATCTTCCATAAACATAGATAAAGAAAATTTAATTATTGTTTCTCTTTACAATAAGAAGGACTTTACAGTTGTTTTCAGTGGTTCTCAAGTACCCATTTATAGTGCCGGGTCGATACATTATGGAAGATATGGAATGTTAGCAAAAAATTTACTTATTCATAAGCGCATAGAGCTTGTACAAAAAGTATTATCCGCCGCTACTCAGACGTTTTCTGATGATATACTTAACCAATTAAAAGCCGTTTTTCCTGGAAAATCTATACTTTTCATTATGGATAAAACACAGGCCGTAAAGTCTAGCTTTATCACAGAAATAGACACAATAGATGATATGAAATTATTTCTATATACTGCAAAAAGCTCTACGCTCTAAGTATACTTAGAAATTAGGAATTTCATTTTATCAATTTAATTTCTTGCAAAGAAATCATATAAAATGTATGAACATATTTAAATGTGAAAAAAGAGTTTTGGTTTCATGGCGGAAATTTCAGTAGTTATCCCTGTATATCAGGCAGAAAATATTTTACAGGTTTTACATGATCGGTTGAAAAAATCATTAGAATCGATTACAGAAGACTATGAAATTATATTTATTGATGATGGGAGCAAAGATAAGTCATGGGATCTTATTGAAGATATCAGTAAGTCAAATCAAAGAGTACGTGGAATTCGGTTCTGCCGTAATTTTGGGCAACATTGCGCCATCACTGCTGGCCTGGATCGCTGCGATGGTAATTATGTTGTCGTTATGGATTGCGATTTACAAGATCCCCCAGAAGAAATTCCTAGACTTTACAAGAAGATAAAAGAAGGCTATCCGGTAGTTTTAGCAATTAGAAAAGAAAGAAAAGATAGTTATATGAAAATTTTATATTCCTATCTATTTTACAAAACCCTAAGCATTTTATCTGGTCTAAAGTTTAATTCCGAATTAGGAAATTTTCGAATGGTTTCAAGAAAAGTGGTTGATAACTTTAGGTTAATGCAAGATCAAATTCGTTTTTTCATTAGCTTGATGGAATGGATGGGATTCCCTTCTACATCTATAGAAATTAAGCATGCTGAACGATTACATGGAAAAAGTAATTATAACTTTAAAAAGTCATGGGATTTAGCACTTAATGTTATCATTGCCAACTCAGAAAGACCTCTGAAAGCATCAATTGTTTTAGGCGTTACGATATCTTTGCTTTCTTTTTTCTTCTCTTGTTACATTATTTGTAAATCAATATATTACAAAACTTATATATTAGGATGGAGCAGTCTTATTGTTGCGACAATGTTTATTGGCGGAGTTATAATTATGAATATCGGATTATTAGGAATATATATTAACAAAATATTTGAACAAGTAAAAAGAAGACCTCACTATATCTCATTGTTAGAAGTAGGATTTAATAAAAGTAACCAAAGCAATGATTGTTTTCCAATGAAGGTGAAACAAAATGTTTAACTTCTGGACAATGTTTTAACCTACGTCTAATTTAAATCTCAGTTCAGGGAATATGATTATATTCTTATAGAAGGAAAATGGTAATGGACGATCACAACTACTTTATACAACATACCTTAAAAGACAAACATAGGACTCAACTTTTATCTCTTTTTAAAGAGCATTTTTGGCTAAAGACCAGAACACTCAAAGATATAGAAGTTATGGAAAAAACTTGTTTAATCCTAGCTCTTATAGAAAGAGATACAGATAACCTCGTTGGTTTTACTCGCGTTCTAACTGATCAAGTCAAGTACGCATACATTCATGATGTACTAGTAAAAACTGAATTACAAGGTAAAGGATTAGGAAGACTTCTTATAGAAACTGCAATAAATCACCCCACTCTAAGAGAAATTGTTTGTTTTGAATTATTATGCTTACCAGATAAGCTTCCTTTTTATAAGAAATTCAACTTTGATGAAAACCCTGACATGCTAGCTTTAAGATTTGATAGACGTAAGTTTGTTACTTCTCATGAAGAAGCTAAACATCAAAGTGTATAAAGAGAACAACTGGGTATCTCAAACTTAATTATGAAATTTCTTCTCTATTAATTTATCTTTCATAAAAGAGTACACACTTAAAAGAGCTGCAAAACATAAATAAAACTTTGAGATGTAAAAATATCTTAGTTCAATATGAGTAAGCAGCAAGGCTAAACACGTAGTAAAAAAAATTCCTAAAGAAAAAAATGTCAACACTGCACCTGTTTTGCTTGGCCTAATAAGAAAAAGAATAGTAATCAGAAAAAAAGAAAGAACAATCGTTATATTTTGAGTAAAGAAATCCTGCATCCAAAAATTATATAAATATGGAATTTTCCACATAAAAATTGCAATCGGGTCTGTCATAAATGTTTTTATCGCTAATTGCTTTAAATAAACTAGATCGCTATGAAGATTTGTTTTGTTATGTAAATCTTGACAAACATCTGGATACGCACGGCAAAAAGAAAAACCGCCACCTCTCCAAATCCAGTTGTTAGTGTACTGTGGAGCATCCCAACCAAGAGGGAGTTTCCAAATCATTGTCATTATATGAGTTGTAGAAATCATGTTCAAACTTTGCATATAAATACGATAGGGAAGAGTAACAAACCAAAAGGTAAGAAAAGCAATTGTACAATTCATGAAAAAAGGAAATTGTGATCCTTTCAGAGAAAGGAAAAATTCTTTTCCTTGAGTAAATAACTTATATACAAAACAAAGAGCAATTAAAAAAAATAAACAACAAGACATATAAACAAGTATTCCATCAGCTAAGGACCAAATATAACCTGCAAAAGCAAAAAACAAACCTCCAATAACACTTAAAATGGGACGCTGCTTTTGAAGAGCCAGGATAATAAAAATACTGCCTATACAAAGTGAAATAGCAGAAAAACTTGTTCCTAACGGAAGTCCATAGCCTCGAAGAAAGAACACATGAGAAAAGTCAGGAATTAATAAAAGAAGGGGTGCAAAAAAAGCCAAAATAGCATTAATTTTTTGCCTTCCAAAATAATAAAGTTGTGTAAAAAGTATGGACCATAAAAAACAATTTAAAATAGCAAAAAAAATAATAATGGGAAATTTTGGATTAATTGATAATATTAGCATATCAATCCATTGAAGCCCTGGACAATGAGTAAGTGGGCTAATAAATCCCTCCGTCAAGCTACGATTCGCTAACTTTAATAGTTTCCAACTATCACCACTAATTCTTTCAAAGTAAACAAAGGGGTCTTCCAAAGACATCGTAAAGGGGTTGTCATAAAAAGAAATAAGAGAAAGAATAAAAAAGTATAATATTGATATCAATAAATATGTCTTCAAAAAAATAAATATCTTTTCTCTATACACAGCTTACTCCTTTTAATAAAATCAAACATACAATTACCTCTTATTTTACAACAAAGCAAGTTCAAATCATTGCGCAGAGCAAGTGCAATTTAGGCACAATGATTAAATAAGCTTGTAAAATCACTTAAAATGTGCTTTGTAAAGGTTAGTCAAAATCAAGTTAATGTTATACAGATGAGAGCCCTTCAAATAGTTTTTAATGCTTTCTCTACAAAAATATCAGGAAATTTCTGGAAATTCTTGGTTGATGTTTGTGCGATTAGCCTTTCATTTACCATTGCAAACTATATTGTTAATTTTCCTTATGGAAAAGCTTTTTTCCTTTGTCTTTCTATTCTCTTATTAAGTGCTATAGCCTTCAATTATATGAGTCATTTACATCGCCATATTTGGAGATCGACAAGTATCCATAGTTTAAAAAGCATCTGCTTGTATTCTGTTTGCATCACTGTTCTTCTTTTATTAGTGATGGCTTCATCTGTTCATCTATCTGAAAGTCTTTTTAAATTCACTTTAGTGTTTTTATTGTTATCCATTTTTGCCCTCACATTACCTCGCATTTTATGCCGCATTTTCCACGAAAAAAAAGATTTGTTTCATGGAGAAAAACAGCGTGTTATCCTTATTGGAGCTGGAAAGAGTGCTGAGCTTTTTTTAAGAGAAGCAAAACGTCGTCAAGGAAATGTATATGAGATCAAGTACATTTTGGATGACAACCCGGATTTATGGGATAAAAAGATTTTTGGCTTAAGTATATATGGGGCCATCAAGAATTTATCTCACATTGCCAATCGTGGGAACGTTGACTTGGTTGTTATTGCTATTGCCTCCCTTAGCCGTGAAAGGCTTCTAGAAATCACACACATGGCTGAAGAAAACCAGCTACAAGTTAAAATGCTACCTTCTTTTGATAAACTCCTCACGTCAATTAACGTTGATCCTGAAAATGTTTCTGCCCAAGATCTTCTTGGCCGAGATAGTATCGATTTAAACAATAAAGAACTCCAAACTTTTATTAAAGATAAGGTCATTATGGTGACCGGTGCTGGGGGCTCCATAGGTTCAGAGGTATGCATTCAACTTATTCACCTTAAACCTTCAAAAATTATTCTTATCGACCATAGTGAATATAATTTATACAAAATCACTTGGGAATTAGAGCATACTCATCAGTTTAAAAATTTTATCCCTTTCCTTATCAGCGTAACCAATAAAGAGAGTATGGAAGAAGCCTTCACAAAATATAACCCCGATATTATTTTTCATGCCGCAGCTTACAAACATGTTCCTTTATTAGAAAACCAAATTAAACAAGCCGTTGTGAATAATTTTCTAGGGACGAAAATTGTTGCAGATCTTGCTTCTCAATATAAAAGTGAAAAATTTATTCTTATTTCCACGGATAAAGCTGTTAATCCCACAAATATCATGGGATCAACGAAAAGGGCTGCTGAGCTCTATTGTCAAAGCCTTAATGGGAAAGAAAACACTAAATACCTTTCTGTTCGATTTGGAAACGTCTTAGAATCTACGGGGAGCGTTATCCCCCTCTTCAAAAAGCAATTAAAAGCTGGGGGGCCTCTTACAGTAACACACCCAGATATTACACGCTTTTTCATGAGCATACCTGAGGCCAGTCAGCTGGTTATTCAAGCTGGTGCCATGGGGCAAGGAGGAGAGATTTTTGTTTTAAACATGGGAGAACCTATTAAAATAAAGAACTTAGCGGAGCGACTTATTTTCCTAAGTGGAAAGCGTCCTTACAAAGATATTGATATTGTATTTACAGGCTTAAGACCGGGTGAAAAACTCTATGAAGAGCTTTTTTATGAAGAAGAAAATCATATTCCTACCAAACGTGCCAAGATTCTTATTGCCCAGAGCAAGGCTCCTGCACACGGCGTATTAAACAAATATTTCCTGGATATGGAAAATTATATAGAAAAAAATGATGTGAAAAATATAGTTTCAACATTAAATCAAATTTTGGCAGAGAAAAACTTAAACGATAGATTGGCTGTTGCTTAACGAGTAAACTCAAACCTCTATTCACAAACTTTTTCAATATGCTGAATAAAATCTCCATATATCCGAGCAGGTGTATATTTTTCCATATAATTTTTTTTGCTTGAAACCACCATCTCTTCTCTTTTCTTTGGTGTTTCTATTAATTGATCTAAGCATGCAATCAAACTTTCTGGATTTCCTGCTTCATAATAAAGTCCACAGTTGTTTTCTTCAATAAACTCACGGGTCTCTCCATCGAGGGAAGAAAGGATGGGCAAGCCAAAATTCATATATTCCAATATTTTATTAGGTAAGCTCATCAAAGCATCTTTCTTATAGGCCCCAAGCCCTGCCCATGCATTATGAGCCAACCAATTTATTTTAGGAGAATCAATCCAACCTGTAAAAGTAACATTATCAAGATTTATAGCCATATTCTCCCAAAGCTCTTTGTATCCTCCATCACCCGCTAAAACAAAGTGAAAGTCTTCATTTTTTCTTTCTTTCAATATCTTTGCAGCAGAAATAACGGTTTCTAAATCAATGCTACTTACAAAACTTCCCACGTAAAGAATGATTTTTTTGTCCGTTATTTTCTTAAATTTAGAGGTAAATTGAGAAGCAGGAAGTAAGTTCTCTTCAGATCTTGGATATGCCATAGGAAATAGGCCATCATATTTATTATGGCTTCGTTGAGCATAATCAAGCCCCCAGTTCAAGTATGTCTTCGAGATAGCTATGATACCAGTAGCACCTTGCATGGCTTTTTGTGTCATCCACTGCATAGGATAAAGAAGAACTTTAGCTAAGGGACGTAAGATATTAGGAAAAAGGTTTATATAAACGTCTGGGTACAAATCTCGAACATCAACAAGGACCGGAATGCATCTTTTTTGACAGAAATTAACAACATTATAACTTAACTCAACAGTAGGAAAGCTACAGAGAACGATGTCAGGTAAGGGAACCGATTGAGCTAATTTTGTAAAGTGACGAGCCGTTCCAAAGTGATTTATTAACCGTCTAAATGAAATATTTTTCTTATATAAAATTGATTTGAGAAATATTAATTTTATGCCTCCAGGCAGGATACATTCTCCTTCTGAAGCTTGAGGATAAATCTTTTTGGAAAAGTGATCGACTGAAGATGTCCACCAAACTACTTCATGTCCTGCCTCAGTCAGCATTTTTGCAAGCAAACCTGAACGAAATATGCGCCCAAATGTTTTTTCAAAAGGGATCGGTTCTCCTACTGTAATGATCCATACGCGCATTTATACTATGATTTCTCCAATAAGAACTTTAATGTCTCAACTTATTTCATTAAAAACTTATATTATTTTTTATAAAAGCTTCGAACAGAATCTATAACGTACTCAACTTCTATATTATTAAGAGAAACGTTCATAGGAAGCATCAAGCATCTCTTAAAAAATTTCTCTGTCTCGGGAAGAGAATCATTAAATCCAAGTTCTTTAAAATGATGAACTGGCGTTCCAGCCCATTGAATAATAGTTGAAATACCTCTTTCTTGCAGGTAACTTTTAAGCTCATCTCGCCTATTTGCTGCCATTTCATAATTTTGATAGATATCAAAATGTTGAGAATCCGTATCTGGTCCAGGGGGTAAATCTATCTCCTTAATATCAACAAAGGCCTCATGATACTGACGAGCAATTTCTCTACGTTTCAGAATATCTTGATCAAAGGTTTTTAATTTAAAATTTAAAAATGCAGCTTGTAAATTATCCAGACGGCTGTTTGTACCCCAAGATATTACGCGCCCATTTTCATCCCGTCCATGATCTCTTAAAATAGAAAGTTGATTGGCCACTTCATCATCATTCGTTACAATTGCGCCCCCATCTCCAAAGCATCCAAGAACTTTTGCTGGGTAGAAACTAAAAGTTCCAAATTTTCCAAAAGTTCCTGCACTTTTTTCCTTGTATTTTGAACCTAGAGCTTGAGCCGCATCTTCAACAATCATCAAATCATATTTCTTTGCAAGTTCTTCAAGAGGGGCCATCGTGCACGTCCGTCCATTCACATGAACGGGCATAATAGCCTTTGTTTTTTTAGTGATTTTTGATTCTACAGACACAGGATCAATGAGATTATCATAACCAATATCACATAAGATAGGCTTTGCTCCTACTAAAGCAACAGAAGCAGCAGAGGCTATATAAGTATGAGAGGGGACAATGACTTCGTCTCCTGGACCAATATCTAGTGCTTTAAGTCCTAGGATAATAGCATTGGTACCATCTGCAACTCCAAAAACATGCTTTACCTTAAGAAAACTTTTTAAATTCTCCTCAAAATCAAATAAGTCCTTTTGAAGAATGTAAGCACCTCGAGTACAAACATCTTTAAAAATAGCTACAAATTCATTTTCATTTTCTTTAAATAGAGCGGGATAATTAAAAAAGGGAATTGTGAGTTGATTTGTCATAATAATTTAATCCTCTTTGAGTTGAGCTGAACTAAAAATAACTTTGTAAGCACTGTTTGGGGCCATATCTGATAGGGGAACAGGAGGATCATAACTTACTGTCGACGCATTTATTTCTGCTGGCATAGGCAAGAGATCTCCAAAAACAACTTTTTTAAGCCATTTTTTCCCCTTCATTGTCTTAGGAATAAGACCAAGTTTGGAGGCAATTTTTTTTATTGGTCTCACTATTTTCTGTTTAAGTGAAACATCCTTTAATGCAGTACCACCGTAAAATTTTGTTTCAAATCCATGTTTTTTAAATAAATTTGAAAGTTCACATACACCATAATATTGAACGCTATGGGGGCTTGGAACAAAATCGTAGAGATCCTTATTTGCAGTTGCAATTAAGATATGACCGTTGGAACGTAAAATACGCTTACATTCCTCGATAAATTTATCAATTGAAGGAAGATAATAAATTGCTTCAAAAATAATAATTACATCGAAAGAAGCATCAGAAAAGGGCATTGAACAAGCATCAAATTGTCGAATATCTATTGATTTTCCATAATGATTACGAGCAATCTCTACAATCTCATTAGAGACATCACCTGCAACAAGGCTTTTTGCAGCACTTGCCAAATACCCTAATCCGGGACCGGTTCCACAAGCTACCTCTAAGACATCTTTATCTCTACAATAATCCATCGCCCAGTAATAACGATTACAAAGTCTGTCCAACTGCTCGGAGGTAATACTTTCTCCAGCTAACTCCGTTACTTCTAAGTAATTTGTTTTCATAATAAGCTTCCTATATTTATGAAGGAGATAGCTGACGAGAGGTTACAATTGAGTCAAAACCAGGAGGAGGGGTAGGGCGGAGAGGATTTTTACGCAAGCTTATTTGTATTAATTCTTCTGGAGCTTTCAATTTTTTCAATAACAACGCCACTTTTTCTAATGCCCTAGACCTAGAAACAATACACAACACTGTAAGATATATTATTTTTATGTCAAGTGCGAAGCTTTGATGCTTGATATAGAATAATCCCAATTGACTTTTCCAAGGTCGAATCAATTGATTATAAGCAATGTCTGGATCATCATGATTTTGTAGAATTTCCCCTTCATCTGCGAAAACTATTGAAGCAATATCTGTAATACCTGGACACACATCTAAAAGATGCACTTCCTCCTTAGAATACAAATCTGTTTCTCGTTTTACATTTGGTCTCGGCCCCACCAAACTCATCTCACCCTTAACAACGTTAAAAAGCTGGGAAATCTCATCAAGTTTATACCGCCTTACAAATCGCCCTATTTGGGTTATGCGAGGATCTTGAGAGCTGGTCGAATCTATACCTGCTTTATCTGCGGCTTTCACCATAGATCTTAGTTTTATCATCTTAAAAAGTCGCCCGTTCTTGCCAACTCTTTCCCCTAAAAAAAAGGGGGAATGATAATCTTGTAACCAGATCAAAATGGCACAGAGTAATATTATGGGACTTAAAATTACCAAACCTATAAAGGCGCAAAAAAAATCGAATACTACTTTCATGATATGAACACACAAGCTAATGATTATATCCTCAGACCATCTTGTCTGCCAGAAACGTGTACCACACTTAAAATACTTCCTCAAGAGCGAATTCACTTATTCATAAGGTCTTTTCTAAACCTATCACTCCCTAATAATAAGTCTATGAAATAATTCTGTTTTTTATCATTTAACCATTCAAAAGAGGCATAGGTATTTTTTAAAAAAGCCAACAAATTCAATCCCAGTTCAAAGGCCTCCAGACAATTGCGATCCGTGAGAAGAAGATGGGCTCCTGTGCATACTTCTCCCTTCCACTTCCCAGACTGAGGTGTAAAGGTCAAAGGTCGTGCTTGAATCCCCTTTTGAGTTTTTAAAAACTGTAAGAGACTTTCTTGATCAAGGCCAGGTGCCCCCAAACAGGTAAAGGGGAAACTGGTACCACGCCCCTCTGAGATATTCGTTCCTTCCAACAAAACGAGAGCTGGATAAAGCATCACCGCCTCCCAGGTGGGAAGGTTCGGGGAAGGAGGAATCCATGGATAGTGGTAGGGCTGGTGCTCATGCTGACAGCACATAACGCGAATTGTAGAGGTTTGGGTATGACTTACAAGAAGCTCTCCCAGGGTTTTACCATGCTGAAAGGGAACATCAAAATACCCCACAAGGGAACGAAAAGCGGGATCAAGTGATGGACCTTTTTGATAACTTCCTAAAGGATTAGGACGATCACATACAATCACTTCCAAGGCAGGATGTTTTTCTAAAAACTGTACACAGGTGGCCCCATAAGTGTAACAACGCAATCCAACATCTTGAAGATCGATAATCAAAACATCCACTTCAAATTCATCAGGATAAGAGGCTCCATAAAGACTAAAAATGGGGATGTTGAGGTGAGGATCAAAACCATTGGCTATTTTCTGTCCTTCAGCAACTTGGCCACTCCATCCATGCTCTGGCGAAAGAATACATTTGAGGGCAGAGCCAATTTTTTCCTGTAGAGCATGAGCTGAGACTTGATAGGTTTGGGTCAAAGCATTTTGATGGGTAATCATTCCCACTCTTTGAGACGAAAGATATTTAAGAATCTCATTATCTTCTAAAAGGAGATCAATCCCAGATTTTGGCAGTTGAAATAACATGCCCCCTCACCCCAATAATTGGCGTCTAAGCTCATCCACAAGATCAAGTTTTTCCCAGGAAAAGCCTCCATCAGACTCAACCTTACGACCAAAGTGGCCATAACAAGCCGTGCGCTGATAGATAGGTTTTTCAAGAAGTAGCCTTTTCCGAATACCGCGGGGCGTTAAGTCTAAGAGATCTCGTAACAAAAAGATGAGCTGATCTTCAGGGATTAGGCCCGTTCTGTGGGTATTAAGGTAAAAGGAGGTGGGATCAGCACGCCCTATAGCATAAGAAAGCTGCAAGGTACACCGGTCAGCAAGGCCGGAAGCCACAATATTTTTAGCCATATAGCGAGCTATATAGGACGCTGAACGATCCACTTTTGTGGAATCTTTTCCAGAAAAAGCACCACCCCCATGGGGAATCATGCCTCCATAGGTATCCACAATAATTTTACGGCCCGTAAGTCCCGTATCACTCTCAGGACCTCCTTGAACAAACCGACCCGTTGGATTGACATAAAAAAAGTCATCCCCGCAATACCACCCTTCCGGTAAAGTTTTCTTAACGTAAGGAAGAAGAATATCTTTCACCTCTTCTGAGGAGATCCCCTCAACATGCTGAATGGAAGCGACAATAGCTGTTGTTCCTACGGGCTTATGGTCTTCGTATTTCACAGAAAACTGACATTTCCCATCCGGGCGTAGTTGAGGGAGACGTCCTGCTCTTCGATCCTCTCCTAAAAGCTGCATGAACTTATGGGCAAAAAAGAGAGGAGTCGGCATCAGCTCCTCGTTCTCACGTGAAGCATACCCAAACATAATACCTTGATCACCGGCGCCTTGACCCGCATCAAGACCGCGTGAAATATCAGGAGATTGAATGTTCAGACTCACCTCCGTATTAACTGTTTGCCAATCAAAGGAAGGCTCTTCATATCCAATCTCACGAATACAGTCCCGAATGATCTGATCAATCTGTTTACGAACAAGAGGTACCGTGCTTTTCACCTCTCCAAAAACAAGAACCCGATTAGGCACGACAACAGTCTCAATGGCTGTTCGTGCTTGAGGATCTTGGGTAAGGTATGCATCTACAATAGCATCAGAAATTTGATCACATACCTTGTCTGGATGACCATCGGAAACAGATTCACTTGTAAAAATAAAATCATTCATCAAAACGCTCCTTTAAGACAACTAACCCTGCAAAAATAAAAATAATCCCAAGAAGACCTAAGATAATCCAATCTCCCCACTGAGCATAAAAAGGTTTTGTTCGGGTGGGGGGTGGTAGAAAAACGTCTAAAACGCCCGTTGTGCTCAGCTTAATACTCCCTTTCATACGCCCATAGGCATCAAAGACGGCAGAAATTCCTGAATTGGCTGCACGAACTAGTGGAACTCCTTCTTCAATGGCACGCATGCGAGTCATTTCAAGATGCTGATAAGGGCCCGACGTATTCCCATACCATGCATCATTGGTCACATTCAGCATCCATCTGGGACGCTCTTGAGCTGCATTAATAACGGCACTGGGAAAAATAACTTCGTAACATACAAGACCGCTAAAGGATGGAAAATCATTGGGAAGAGCTACCAATTCAGGCCCAGGACCTGCCTTAAAATCAAGGGCACCTATGGTTATTTTTTTAATAGAACCTTCGCCAAAAAGGGCATCAATATTTTTCCGGAACGGAATATATTCCCCAAAAGGAACGAGATGAGCCTTATCATAGGAGGCAAGAATGTTTCCTTCCTTATCCAGGACAAGGATACTATTTCTAACCTCCTTTGGGCCTGTTAGGCGCAAAGCGCCCGTAAATAAAAGAGCATCTTTTGGCAAGGCTTCCGCAATAAGCATGCGCCGAAAGCTATCACGTTCTAAAAAGAAGGGGATTGCTGTCTCAGGCCAAATCACTGCCTTCAGGTTAAGAGCCGAAGGTTGGGCTGTCATTTCCAAAAGTTGACGAAAATTATCTTCCTTTTGAGCCAAATTCCACTTAAGGGTCTGAGGAATATTGGGTTGAACAATGCGAAGAGCGAGAGGGGGCGACTCTATTACATCAGGATGATTCAAGCGATGATGTCCCCACACCCAAAAAAGGGGGACAAGTAAATAAATAAAAATGGCCAGCGTCCGCTCAAAAAAGTTCTTCCCGATCAAATACCCAAGAAAAAGGCCCATAAGAAGAACCACAAGACTAAGCCCATAAACCCCGCCTATCGAAGCCATTTGCATCATCTCTGGACTAAAGGCCCAACTATATCCTAATAAGTTCCAAGGAAATCCTGTAAAAAGATGGCCTCTTAGCCATTCAAATCCGATCCAGATGCCAGCAAAGGCTAAAGCGCGGCTAACGCCCCGAGTGGGCCATACTTTTGTCAAAGCAAAAGCCGCCCCCGTAAAAACAGCGAGCACCGAAGGAATCCCAAACAAAGCAAAGGGAACAAGCCACCAAAAAGCTTTCAAGTCCACCGACAGGGCATAGGTTATCCAATAAAGGCCTACGGTAAAATGGCCGAGTCCAAACCACCATCCCAAGGAGAAAATGCGAAGAAATGAGGACCCTTCTTCAATTTCTGTATCCAGCAAAAACCAGATGGCACTAAAGGAGAGGAGAAGAGCAGGAAAAACAAAAAGGGGCGCAAAGGCCAAAGCTCCAAAGGCACCCAGGAGAAAAGCAAGGCCTCTTATAAACCAAGGTTTATGCAGGGATGTCAGGAAGTCCATGTATCCCCAAACGTTTAATGCGCCTTGAATCTGCCTCAATAATTTCAAACTCGATGCCGGAAGGGTGGGTAATTAATTCTCCCCTTTGAGGAATCCGATCGGTCAAATGAAGAACAAGTCCACCAATTGTATCTATTTCTTCTTCCTTTTCCTCCTCCGTACGAAGAGATCCCACTTTCTCTTCTAAATCTTCAATGTCCATCCGACCATTAACCACCACAACCCCATCGGGCCGGCGAAAGAAGTACAGGGGCGTTGTCATCTGGGCTACATCTTGAATGTCGCCCACAATTTCTTCAACCAAATCATTAAGGGTCACAAGCCCATCAACCCCTCCGTGTTCATCAACCACAATCGCCATTTTTTCACCTGTTGAGCGCATTTTTAAGAGCAAATCTAAAATACGCATGGAAGGGGAGATATAATCAATTTTGTGAAGGTGATTTTGAATTTTGAAATTTTTCGGGGTGCTCGTGCTATCAATAAGATCTCGCAGATGAATGTAACCCAAAATATCATCAAGGGTTTGGCGGTACACCGGAAGCCGCATAACTTGGCTGGACTTAAATACCGCAATTATTTGTTCAAAAGAAGAGTCATGCGAAACACCAATAATCTCAGCGCGTGGGATCATCAAATCCTTAGCAGTTAAGTCACGCAAGCTTAGGATATTCGTGAGCATTTCCCGCTCATCCGGAGCGAGCGACGTATCTTCAATCTCTTCTTCTTCAATCAGCTCTTCAATAGTTTCTCTTAAAGAACCATCTCCTTCCTTTTTCTTAAAAAGAAATGGGAAATAGGATCGCCAGTCTTTCATTGATCCTCATAGGGGTTTTGAATGTTGAGTTTTTTTAAAATCTGTATTTCTAAACTTTCCATCTTTTCAGCTTCATGATTTTCTTCATGATCATACCCTAAAAGATGTAAAAATCCATGGATAATCAGATGCAAGGTATGATGAAGGGTTGAAATACCTAATTCTTGGGCTTCTTTTAAAACAGTTTCATAGGCCAAAATAATATCCCCAAGCTCGGCCTTTTCATCAGAAGGAAAAGAAAGCACATTGGTCGCCTTATCTTGATGACGGAAGGTTTTATTAAGAATGTGGACTTCTTCATCGGTTGTCAAAACAACACTGACTTCGCTTTGGGAAAAATCCTCCTTCAAAGCAAGAGAGGTTTTTTCAAGGGCAAGGGTGATTTCTTCTTCCAACAAAGGAGAGACCGTCTTCCAGTTTTTTTCTGAAAGAATAAAATTAATGATGGGCTTTTTTTCGCTCATAAGCCCTTACAATACGTGAAACCAGAGGGTGACGCACCACGTCCCGCTCGGTAAAGTTAATATACCCCACGCCCTTAACCCCTGCGAGGGTTGTCATGGCGTCCTGAAGTCCCGAGGGCGTTCCTTTGGGGAGATCAATTTGGGTCAGATCTCCTGTAATAATCATGCGGGAGTTATTACCAAGACGGGTCAAAAACATCTTCATTTGCACTTCAGTTGTGTTTTGAGCCTCATCCAAAATAATGACCGAATCGGAAAGGGTTCTACCGCGCATAAAAGCAAGAGGTGCTACTTCAATTTCTCCCAAAGCCAGCTTTTTTGTCACCTGCTCAAGGGGCAACATATCATGGAGTGCATCATAAAGGGGGCGCAGGTAAGGATCCACTTTCTCTCGAATATCTCCGGGTAAAAACCCAAGACGCTCCCCAGCCTCTACAGCAGGGCGTGACAAGATAAGCCGATCCATTCTTCCCGCAAGCATCATCTCAACGCCAAAGGCAACGGCTAAATAGGTTTTTCCCGTCCCTGCAGGGCCTTCGGCAAAGACTAGCTCATTCTCTTTCAATGATTGAATATAGGCCGCCTGTTGACGAGAGCGCGCCGTAATAACCCGACGCTTGGTGGTGAGAAAGACCTCATCATGGGATTCTTTATCATTGGTATGGCGAAGGGCCATCATAACGTCAGTTGTGTCGATATGTTTTCCTTCTTGAAGATGAAGATAGAGGGACGCCAAGACCGCACCCGCAATACGTACGGATTCTTCTTCTCCCTGGATAACAACTTGATTGCCTCGGGTTGAAATGATGACAGGCAATTCCTTTTCAAGGAGCTTTAAGTTGCTTTCCTGACTTCCAAAAAGCTCAATAAGAAGAGAATTATCTTCAAATTCTAAATATGTCGTTGAGGATTTGTCCTGCGATTCCATAGCTTTTTCATGATTGGTCTTCATTTTCATTATAGGGGAAAATCAAATGATTTCAAGGAAGTTATGTGAGTTTGTCGCGAACAAGAGATCATTAAACTCCCTGAGAGATGAGCTTAGCCTTATGGGATGCTTCAGCTCAAACCACCCATCGGGTCGTAGCTTTCATTGTCCTAATTCTTCAATCCCTTTATAAAGGGAAATAAGAAGTTATGAGCTCTCAGTTGACGATTTTTGTGGGTTCAGACACACCCAGCATTTTATGAAGTATGGCCCTTTCTGTGACATACTTGCTGGAAGCACGAATGATCATGACTGTGTCATAATTTTCAAGAGCTTTCCCTAAGGCACTCATAGCAACCGCATCATCGATTTCATCCTGATAAAAGCTTATCTTTTGAAGATAAGTTGTGCTCGCGAGGTGTGGATCTTGGGGAGCGACAAGTAAGCCTTCAAAGAGAGCTTCGATTGTCATAGGATGGCCTGTTTTCTCATAAAACCACGTTTGAACATCTTCAAAAGTGAGGTGAAATCTTTTTGCATGAGGGGTGGTTTTTAGATAATGAACGATCTTAGCATTAAGGTCTTTGGGAGAATTAATTTCAAATTGCCATTGTTGATTGATAAGAGTGACAAGTGAATAAATTTCATAATCTCTCTCACTAACCCCATACAATGCCAAATGATCTATAATTTTCTTCCGAGGCGCTGAGGCTCCTGTTAAAATCACATGCGGGTTATCAATTTTGAACTTAACCGCGGTGGGGGAAACCCTCTCCTCCGTATGCCCCTGACAGAGAATGATTTGGGGTTTTTGTGTTTTAATAAGAGATTCAATAAGAGCGCGCCCCTTTGCAGGGCTGAAGGCGCTATGTACAGCTACATAAATGAGTTTTTTTGAACCTGTCTCATATACAAGTCCATAGGGTATCTGGCTAGGCTGAGTGTTTTCAAGCTCATTCGTCCAGGCCTGTTTAAGACTATGGTCAGGCTCATAGGAATTTTGACAAGCCGTGAGAAGGAGAAAGAAGAGAAAAAAGCCAAACTTATTTTTCATTTAATGCATTCCTTCAGTTTTAGGTAGCTGTTTGGGATAAACCCTATCTCACCCCAATTTAAAATACAATATAGGGGGTTGAATCCGGGTATTAAATTAGATCTTTTATCTTCAAACTTTTAGATATTTTGTCAAAAACTTCACAATAATCCTTTAATTTCAACTAGTTATAACTTTCTCTTGCCAAACCTACTCTGGATCATTTAGATGGAGATCTGTTTAGGTGAAGGGCAAACCCCCTTTTGTTTGGAGTGAATTCATTGACAGCTGCTGTAATTACTCAAGAATCCTTAAGTGTTCCCCATAAGGGAAGTTATATCCGAAAAGTTATTTTGTCCTGCATGATAGGTAATGCCCTTGAATGGTATGACTTTGCTTTGTATGGTTTTTTTGCAAAAACCATTGGACAACTTTTCTTTCCCAATTTTAGCACCTTTGCTTCTCTGATGGCCACCTTTGGCATTTTTGCGGCGGGATTTATCATGCGGCCCCTAGGTGGAGTTATATTTGGACATATTGGTGACAAGATTGGACGCAAGGACGCCCTTTTATGGTCAATTTATCTGATGGCTATCCCTACAGCTCTTATTGGTCTCCTGCCAACCTATGCCCAAATTGGGTGGTTCGCTCCCCTTCTTTTAACCCTCATTCGCTTAGCCCAAGGCCTTTCCATGGGCGGTGAGTTCACCGGGTCTATGATTTTCGTTGTAGAGCATGCCCATACAGGGAATCGCGGTCTCTATGGAAGTTGGGTCGTTTTTAGTCTTCTTGTGGGAATTTTGGTAGGATCTGCCGTTGCAACGTCAACTTGTCATTTCCTCTCTCAAGAAGAGCTCTATGCTTGGGGATGGCGAATTCCTTTTATTATCAGCGTTGTTGGAGGATTTGTTGGCTCCATTATGCGCCGGACGGTGGATGAACCAGAACAATTCAAGCAGGCTAAAGCACACCATAAAGAACACTCCACCCCAATTGTAGCACTTTTTAAATCCCATTCTAAAATGATTCTTTATGTCATCACCATCGAGCTCTCCCTTTCCATTGGGTTTTATATGATTGTCACTTTTATCAATAACTACCTAACGGCTCTTCTCAATTTTTCAATGGTAATGAGTCTTTTGACAACAACCGTTGGTATGTTCGGTATGGGTGTTGCCATTCTTCTTTCAGGATGGCTTTCTGATAAAATCGGGAGAAAGACGGTCTTAATTTCAAGCGCCCTTGGTTTCACTTTCTTTGCTTACCCTCTTTTCATTGCCCTTGAGGGTGGCTTTACCTCAGCTCTTTTTGCTCAAGTTGCTCTTTCTTTTATTATGGGCTCATTCTTTGCCCCTATTCCTGCAACCCTTGTCGAGCTTTTCCCCCTTACGGTCCGCTCTTCAGGCATATCCATTTCTCATAGCTTAAGTATGGCGATTTTTGGAGGAAGCGCGCCACTTATTGCAACTGCTCTTATAAGTTATACAAACAATAATGCGGCGCCTGCTCTTTATTTAGGCGGTGCCTCTCTTATTGGGGCTATTGCCCTTTTCTTTATGAAAGAGCGTTCTAAGGAAGAGTTGCAATAAACGCGTAGTCAGCGCACTGAGATCCACATTTAGGAAGTCCCTCTGAATTCATATAGGGTTTGCAATGAATGTTCTTGGAACCACAGGTGCCTGTTTCACAACTTCCTTCGTCCGCATCACAATAATAACACCCATCACTCATGCAAAGCTCGTAAAGCCGTTTCCAGCGTTTTACTTGATTTAAAGGAAGGTTGTGGGGGGTCACCTGTCCTTTGGCATCAAAACTTACCCTTTGAACACCATAAATATCCGTAAGTTTCTGACGCTCCCTATCACTCACATCCCATTGGGCATAAAAGCGCAGTGACACATCGGGAATCTCTTCCCCATATGCAGAGCTTAAAAAAATAGGTAAAAACAGTAATCCCCGTAAAACTTTATAGTTCATTTTCTCTCCTATCAGAGAAGTTCCCAACACTGAAAGTGACATATTTGAGGAGATAAAAAAAGAGAAACTTCAAAATACTATAATATATCTATGGCACTTCAAAATAAGATGGCCTATAACAATAGGGTCACTCTGAAAAGCAAGGAGAAAATGATGGCAGCCAGCGTTAATAAAGTCATTTTAGTAGGAAACCTAGGAAAAGATCCTGAAGTCCGTATGACCCAGGAAGGCATGAAGATTGTTAACCTTACCTTAGCTACTTCTGAACAATGGAGAGATAAAAGCACCCAAGAGCGCAAAGAACGTACAGAATGGCATCGGGTTGTGATCTTTAATGAACATCTTGCTGACGTTGCTGATAAATACCTCCGCAAGGGTGCTAAAATTTACATTGAAGGACAACTCCAAACCCGCAAATGGACAGACCAAGAAGGAAAAGAGCGTTACACAACAGAAGTTATCATCCCACGTTTCCGAGGCGAATTAACCATGCTGGACAGTCGAGGCCAAGGCGCAGATAGTGAGACTCCTTCCTTTGAAGCGCCTAAAAATAGTGCCCGTGAAGAGCCTGTCTCTTTAGGTGAAATTGACGACGAAATTCCATTTTAAGTTTTTTTAAAGGAGCTTCCCTTTGACTGAGAACAAGGCTATTGCTTTTGTAAACATAGAAGATGAGATGAAAAATTCTTATCTCGATTACGCGATGAGCGTTATCGTCAGCCGTGCTTTACCTGATGTCCGCGATGGACTTAAGCCTGTTCATAGGCGCATTCTCTATGCCATGTATGAATCAGGATACGATTACAGTCGCCCCCATAAAAAATCAGCCCATATCGTGGGAGGCGTTATTGGGAAATACCATCCTCATAGTCCAGAAGCCGTTTACGATTCTTTGGTCCGTATGGCCCAAACCTTTTCCTTGCGACTCCCTCTTATCGACGGCCAAGGAAATTTTGGATCCATGGACGGAGATCCTGCGGCAGCAATGCGGTATACCGAAGTACGCCTTTCTCGCCCAGCTCACTACCTTCTTACTGATATTGATAAGGAAACTGTCGATTTCAAAGCCAACTACGATGAATCAACCAAAGAGCCGACCGTTCTTCCTAGCCGTATCCCCAATCTTCTTGTTAATGGGGCTGGTGGTATCGCTGTGGGCATGGCCACAAATATTCCTTCTCACAACCTAGGAGAAATCATTGACGGTTGCTGTGCTCTGATTGAAAACCCTGATTTAACTGTTGAAGAACTTATGGAGTATGTCCCAGGCCCAGATTTTCCAACAGGGGGCCTCATCATGGGAAGAAGGGGCATTTATAGCGCTTTTAAAACAGGCCGTGGTTCTCTGATCATTCGCAGCCGAACCCACATTGAAACCATTCGGAAAGACAGGGAAGCCATTATTGTCACGGAAATTCCATATCAAGTGAACAAAGCCAAAATGATTGAGCGTATGGCAGAGCTTGTGATTAATAAAGAACTGGAAGGCATCGCTCACCTTCAAGATGAATCGGACCGCAATGGGGTGCGAGTTGTTATTGAGTTAAAAAAAGAGGCTATCCCTGAAGTTGTGCTTAATCGTCTCTATACAATGACTCCACTGCAAACAAGTTTTGGGGCTAACATGCTTGCCCTGAATGGAGGGCGCCCTCAACAAATGGGGCTCAAGGAAATCCTTGAATGTTTTATTCTCTTCCGCGAGGAAGTCATCACAAGGCGCACGCAATATGAACTAAAGAAAGCGCGGGATCGTGCTCATATTTTAGTGGGCCTTGCTTTGGCTGTTGCGAATCTTGATGAAATGATTGTCCTTATTCGAAAGGCTCCTGATCCCCAGACGGCGAAAGATCAAATCCTCTCTCGCCCTTGGGCTGTGCAAGATATTGAGCCTCTCATTCAACTTATTGATGAGCCTGGGTATCCCATTATTAATGGCACTTACAAGATGTCAGAGGCTCAAGCCAAAGCTATCCTTGATCTAAGACTTCATCGTCTCACTGGCCTTGAGCGGGAAAAGATTGCTCAAGAACTTCAGGAAATTGTGGGAGAAATTAAAGAATATCTCCATATCCTAAGTTCACGCGATCGCCGCCTCGAAATTTTGCGCACAGAACTTATTGAAATCAAAGAAAATTACGCAACACCCCGACGCACCACCATTGAAGATGCTGAAATGAATGCGGATGAGGAAGATCTCATTCAACGGGAAGACATGGTCGTCACCGTCAGCCTTGGGGGGTATATCAAACGTGTTCCTGTGACAACCTACCGCGCTCAAAAACGCGGGGGCAAGGGACGCTCTGGTATGGCCACTCGCGACGAAGATGCAGTTTCAGAAGTTTTTGTGGCCAACACCCATACCCAAATGTTGTTTTTCACAACTTCAGGACGTGTCTTTGGAATGAAAGTCTATAAACTTCCTCTCGGCACACCTCAAGCACGTGGCAAAGCGATTGTGAATCTTTTGCCTCTCGAAGATGGCGAGACAATTTCTACAATTATGCCTATGCCTGATGATGAAGCTCTGTGGGAAAAGATGCATATTCTTTTCGCTACTTCCTCGGGGCAGGTCAGAAGAAATGCCCTTTCCGATTTCACGAATATTCGAGCGAATGGAAAAATTGCCATGAAGCTGGAAGAAGAGGAGCAACTTATTGCTGTTAGTTCTTGTGACGAGACAAATGATGTGCTTTTGACAACAAGAGAAGGCCGTTGCATTCGTTTTGCTGTAACTGACGTCCGTGAATTCGTTGGAAGGACCTCAACGGGTGTTCGTGGAATTCGTCTCACGAAAGGCGATAAAATCGTCTCTATGTCTATTCTTCATCAAGTTGATTTTACCATTGAAGAACGGGATGCCTATCTGAAACAAGCCATGAAGCTCCGTCGTCAGGACGGGGATGAAGCCAACGATGAGGCCGTAATTTCCTTATCTCAAGAGCGCTTTGAAGCGATGGCTGCGGTCGAAGAATTTATTCTTTCCATCAGTGAAAATGGCTTTGGAAAACGCAGCTCCGCTTATGAATACCGTTGTACAAACCGAGGCGGACAAGGGATCACAACCATGGACGTAACTGCTAAAACTGGTAAACTCGTGGACTCTTTCCCCATCAAGGCTGAAGATGACATTATGCTTGTGACAAACACGGGTAAGCTTATTCGTTGTCCTGTTCATGATATTCGCATTGCAGGAAGACGTACCCAAGGTGTTACGCTTTTCCGGGTTGATAAGAATGAGGCAGTTGTTTCTGTTGCTCGTATTCAAGATGATGGACATGAAGAATTAGAAGAGCTGGATAATGGCTAAGCCGTTACATATCGGCATTTATCCTGGTACATTTGATCCCATTACCCTCGGTCACCTTGACATTATTCAACGAGCCACTCGTATTCTTGATCGTCTTATCATTGCTGTAGCAACAAATAGTGAGAAAACGCCCTTATTTTCGATTGAAGAGCGCATTCACCTAATTGAACAGGAAATTAAGCCTCTTTCGCTTCCTCAGGGAGTTGAAATTGCCGTGAAAAGTTTTGATACCCTTCTCGTCAATTTTGCCAAAAAAGAAGGAGCTCACATCCTCATAAGGGGGCTCCGTCCTGTCTCTGACTTCGAATATGAATTTCAAATGGCCGGAACCAACCGTACCTTATGCCCAGAAATTGAAACGGTTTTCCTTGTCGCCTCTGAAAAATGCC
>JAIESK010000020.1 GCA_019746105.1 Alphaproteobacteria bacterium | reverse complement strand
CATCTTTAAGGTTTTAAAGGGGGGAGGTAAACTTTTCCTCACAACAAGTAGTCCTTATCAAGCTACTCTATCTTCTTTTCTTCCTATTTACGAAAGCAAGAGAGAGCTTTACGAATGGCCAGGGTATATTGCGGATATTGCAGAATATGTCCCGCAAAGAGCACATCTTCTGCCAAAAATGAATATTGTTTTTTGTATTAATGAGTTGAAACGCTTGGCAACAAAATTTGGTTTTTATGTTTTAGAAGCTACCTTTTTTTCGCGCGTTGGAATTCCTAATGATTTGCGGCTAGATGGGAGAGAATATTCTGGCATTATTTGTGAAAAACCAAGAGATGCATCGGTTGCTTTTCTTGAGAAAGACAAAGCAGCTCCACCAACGCAGGCAGCAAACATTAGATAAAGAGCAGGTGACAGCGGGTTTTGCGTCGTTTCGATAAGATAGGTGCAGATTAAAGGTTGGGTTCCTCCTAAAAGAGCGATACCCACAGCATACCCTAAAGCAATTCCCGTATAGCGAACTTCTGTTGGAAAAAGCCGTTGTAAAAGCGCATTGGTGGGGGCATTGAAACTCCCCATCATAAGGGCGGAAAGGAAAATAGCTGCGAAGACAGAAGTAATACTCTTTTGTTGCAAGAGATAAAAAAGAAAAGGCGAGGAGCAAAAAGTTAAAAGGCAGCCAGCACTCATGACTTTTCTTTCACCAATTTTATCAGCTATGTGTCCTATTAAGGGAGCAAGGCATCCAAAAATAATAAGCCCCACACAAGAAGAAAAGAGAGCACTCGCTAGCGAATAATTGACAACTGTGGACAAATAGACATTAAGGTATACAACAAGTGTATAGGCAAGCACTCCATTCATCCCCCCAATGCCAATAGCGCATAGAAAAGGCTTGGGGTAGTGAGTAAAAACAAAGAGGAGAGGGGCCTTTCTTTCATTCTTTTCCTTTGTTGAAATAAACTCTGGGGTTTCATCAATGAAACGACGAATATAGTTTCCTAAAAGACCAATAAGAATGCCGCAAATAAAAGGGATGCGCCACGCCCACTCTGGCATTTCAGGAAGGTTAGCAATGGCAGAAAGTCCTGTGGCAAGGATGGTTCCAATGGCGCCTCCTGTCAGAATAAGAGCTCCGGCAAAGCCTTTCCTTGCCTTCAGATGTTCAAGCAAAAAGATGGACGACCCATTGTTTTCTCCTCCTAGGCAGAATCCTTGTCCCAATCGACATCCTAAAAGAAGGAGGGGCGCTAAATAACCGACCTCTTTATAGAGAGGGAGGCAGCCAATGAGAAAGGTAAAAAGGCCCATAAAGACAATTGAATAACTTAAAGCTTTTTTGCGTCCAAACCGATCTCCTAAATACCCAAAGAAGATAGAGCCCAGAGGTCTTACAAAAAAAGCCAAAGCAAAAATTGAAAGGGTTTTAACCAAAGATGAAACGGAGTCTTCGGCAAAGAAGAGGGTAGAAAAAGCCACAGAAAAGGCCCCAAAAAGAGCAAAATCATAAAATTCAAGACCGTTACCGATGATCGCAGAAAGTAAAACCTTCCTCTTGATTTCTTGATCTTTGTTATCATTTGAAGAATTTTTGTTTTTGATTTTAGATATCTGCACGAAGGATGAAGGGTTGACTTTTGTCATGATTTTTCTCCCATTTTTTATGTGCTTCCCAGATTTTTTATAGACCTGAAACTTTTAAAGATCAATCTCGCAAATAACAGAGCAGCGGCTAACCTACATTTAATATGCATTATTTTTTTTGAAATCGAGTTTTTGAATTAGCCATATGCCTTTTATGGTAAGCTTATTAAAAAAGGAGCTGATAATGCCATTAAAACATTCTGTCTTATTAAGTTCTCTCTTTTTTGCTTGTCTTTGTCTTGTTATTGGGAGCTCTCATGCTGCTCGGGACACACCTTCAAGTGATGAAGTGGAAGTGCCAATCGATTATGCTCTTCTTAAGGAGGATAAGCTGCGCATTTATTTTTGTGGTACAGGGATTCCACAAGTGACAAGACAGGCCATTCGCCGTCCGCCTTGTTTAGCTGTTTTGACAAAAAATGAGTTCTTTGTGATCGATGCGGGAGAAGGAGCGAGTCAAACCATAGCAGCTTTGGGATTGCCATATATGACTATTGATAAGGCCTTTGTGACCCATTGGCATTCTGACCATATAGGAGGTCTTGCACCTCTTATTAATAATACTTGGACAGCTGGTCGAAAGACTCCCTTTGATGTTTATGGGCCCTATGGGGTAGAAGACGTAATGGCAGGATTGAGAAAAGCTTATGCCCTAGATGCTATGTTTCGGGCTATTAATGTAAAAGGAAAGTTAGATTTAAGTTTGGCTTTTGGAACGCCAAAATTAGTTAAGCAAAGTCAGACACCAGTTAAAGTTTATAGCAAAGGAGACCTTGAGCTTTCCTCCTTTTCCGTTTCTCATGAGCCTGTCTTTCCAGCCGTTGGGTATGTGTTGAAATATAAAGGGTGCAAAATTGTGGTGAGTGGGGATACTTCCGTTGTTTCAACGCTTGCTGAGGCTGCAAAGGATGCAGATGTATTGATTAATGAGGCTTTTAGCCAAGCATTGAATACAGAGTCTAAAAGCTTATCTGAAATAGAAGCTTTGAAAACTCAAGATATTTTAGCAACAGAGCATTATCATTCTAAAACCTATGACTTGGCCCAGATGGCCACGGCTTCAAAAGTAAAAAGATTATTTCTAACTCATTTGGATCCCCCCATTTTGCCGACCCAAGAAGATAAGAATCGTTTCGTGGCCAATATGGATAAATATTATAAGGGGCCTATTACGGTTGCTGATGATGGAGACTCTTTGGTTATTGAATCCAATGGTAAGAACTGTAATGTGCAGTATGTACCTAATACTTTGATAAGAGATCAATCTCACAAATAACGGGAGCATGGTCAGAGGCTTTTTCAAGTGTACGCATGGCTTTATCAATCTTACAGCTTTTCATATGATCAGCGGCTTGGGGAGAGAGAAAGAGGTGATCAATCCGGAGACCAAAGTTATTTTGAAAAGCACCGGCCCTATAATCCCACCAAGTGTAAAGCTCTTTTTTATCGGGATGCGTGGCCTTTAAAGCATCGGTCAACCCAAGGTAAGTAATAGACCTCAAAGCAGTGCGCTCTTCGGTGCTACAGAGAATTTTTTCATGCCATTCCGCGGGGTCATAGACATCTTCATCGGAAGGCGTAATATTATAATCTCCCCCCAGGATAAGAGCTTCATCATAGGTGAGGAGAGTTTGTACGTGGGTATAGAGGTGTCTTAAAAACTCCAATTTATAGGCAAATTTATCGCTTCCTACTTCTGTACCATTGGGAACATAAATGGAGGCAACACGCATGCCGCTCGTAACGGCTTCGATATAGCGGGCTTGTTCATCATCAAAACCAGGGATGCCTGTGGTGACATCTTCGAGAGGAAACTTGGACAAAATAGCAACGCCATTATAGGTTTTTTGCCCATAGAGAGCGATATTATAGTTAAGGGTTTCAATCTCATCGCGAGGAAACTGATCATCCATAACCTTTGTTTCTTGAAGTAAAACCACATCTGGCGCGCTCTCCTTAAGCCAACTTAAAAGATGGGGGAGGCGGGTTCTTATAGAATTAACGTTCCATGTTGCAATGTTAGTCATAGGATAAGTCATACCTGTTCTAAAGGAATGGTCAAGGATAAAAACACCCATTCGAAGAAAGCCCCCAATATCCTAAGGGAAATGTTTAATTAAATCCATTTTTCCCTTGAAAACTGAATTAAGTGGAACTACCTCCCTATTATAGAATTAAATTTATTTTACTTTATAGGTGATGTTAAAATGAAAAAATCTCTTTCTTTAGCTATATTCTTGCTTTCAAGCTCTTCACTTTTGCATGCAAAAGGTGGCTTAGAGCAGATTCTGGGTGGGCCGGAATAAGATCTCCACTTAAGGATTACTCACGCTATTAAAAAGCAAAAAGCTAGTGCGTTAGCGGGGGCTGTGGAATACGATCTTCTCTCAGAACTTAAAGGTTATTATGAATTGCAAATTGAAGCCTTAGAAGGTATTATAGAAAATCATTCCTCAATACCTACAAGTCCTTCAGAAATTTTAAATTCTTTTGAGTTTGATGAGTATTATCTCTTTCGCTATGACTCTGCTAAAAATGGGATTCATGAACTTAAACAAAAATTGAGTCCAGATGTCAAATCACTATTGAAGATAAGGTTTGCAAGCCTGCCAAGAGCAGGAGCGCCAGTTGAGAGCGTAGGGTACTCTATTGCTTTGAAAGATGCTCCTGCCTCTGCGCTTAAAAATTTTCAAAATGAATTTCACAAGCATGATTATCATCAATTTGCAGAATGGAGGAATTACGCTGATTATCTTATCTATGCAGCTACTACTCTTAAAGCAGAGGGCCATATTGAAAAATCTATGGAATACAAGAAAGCTGC
Organism: Alphaproteobacteria bacterium; assembly: GCA_019746105.1. GTDB lineage: Bacteria > Pseudomonadota > Alphaproteobacteria > UBA9655 > UBA9655 > UBA9655. Next base: position 28,435 of record JAIESK010000020.1, on the reverse strand, counting down.
TTTTCATATCTATGAAGAAATTCTACCCATTGAAATAGACGCTTTTGAGTTATTAAAACAGAAAAAACTTCCGGCATGTCTTTATAACGCTCGTACTCAAACAACTGGCGAGTTAGGAGGCCCGTTAACGACTGATGAAGTGCTTGAACTGGCTTATTACGAGGCTGGGAATTTGGGTTTAATTTTAGACCAGACTGAACCAGCATTAAATTTTCTCTTATTGTCGCAAAGATTAGCAAGAGCAAATAAAATAGATCGTCCATATCTTCCTTATTTAATCGCTCTTGCGTGGCATGATTTAGGAGGGAAGGAGAAGAAATTAAGGTACTTCGAATTGGCTGCAGCATCATATGATGAATACTTTAGCAGTAATCCAAAAACGATAAGCTTGAATGATTATATAAGAGCAGCTGAGGCGGCTTTAACTGTTGAGCAAACTGATAGGGCAGACTCGTGGATGAGGAAAGCCATAGACACACTTAAGGTGACAAAAGAATCTGATAGGTTAAATTTTAAGCGTACCTTTAAAAGCAATTCCTTAACACTAGCAGGTATAGCTCACAAGGCTGGGGATTATCATGGGGCATTATACTTTTATGAAGCCATTCTTCAAAATGAAGCTATTCTGAATCAACCCGATCTGAGTTCTTCAATACAATATTATAATGCGGGAACGATGGCTTATCTAGCAAAAGACTATGCAAAAGCGGTTTTGTACCTTAGTCAGGTTAATCGCGAAGATCCGTGGGTGGCTAAAGATGCGAGAATTGGTAGAAGCATAGACATATGGTTGGAAGAGATAGCATCACCGTCGGGATCTTTTCCTTCATCATCTGCGGGACCATCTAGATCTTATGAATCTTAATAAGACTAACTATATTACTATGTCTCTGGATCAACTATATTGTTGAAAAGTTGCTGAGCTCGCCCTAAAGGGCTCCTCAGGATGACACTTTTTTTTGTTAAGAAGGATGTCATCCTGAGACCTTGAGCGTAGAGAAAGGGACTCAGGATCTCTCTGTTTAACCGTGGATCCAAGATGCCGTTCCCTTGATCAACCCCGAGGTTAAATTGAGGGGTTGATCTATTTCAGAAGAATCTTTTGAAGTGCTCAAGCTTATGTTATAATACCTAAAAATTTAGGAGATTTATAATGATTGCTATCGTTAGCACTTTTAAAGAAAGTTATAAAGACGTTCGCGAACATCTTCCCCAATGGATTAAAGTTGCTTTTGCGCCCTTTGTTGTGTGGCTGATAGGTTTCGCTTTTATGGGACTAGGATTCTATTTCTCGGGGGATTTCAATTTTACTGTGAGTCAGGAGGGCGTTCTACAAAATGAGCCCGAAGGCTCGCTGCTTGGAGATTTTTTCACCGTTATACACTATGTTTTGGAGACATTGGCGGCACTGGTTTTGTACGTAAATGGTTTTCGCTATGCAGCCTTAGGGGAGGGAGGAGATAAGTGGTGGACATTTTCCTTGAATAAGCGACTTTGGAAGATGTTCTTATATTATCTCCTTGTCATTGTTTTGTATTTAGCTTGCGGGGCTGTAGCTGTTGGTATTACCATGGGAAGTTATCTCCTTATCGAAAATATCTTTCTTACAGTTTTTCTTGGTATCCTCTCTGCTGGAGGATTAATCTATCTTATGGCTCGCATAACCTTAACCTTTCTTTATGTTGCCGTAGATCAAAAAGAGCCCTTAAGGACAAGTTGGCATTTAATGAAAGGCAATGTTCTGCGCGTTCTTGGGTTGGTTTTTTTAATTTTACTTGTCATCCTTGGTATTACCATTGTGGGTTCAGCTATCATCGGTCTTGGGGGCTGGCTCTTAAGTTTTATTAATATGTGGCTTGGAGCTATTATCTTTGCTCTCTTTCTTCCTTTTGGTCTGTTTGTTTGGCTTGTGAGCACAGCTTTAATGATAAAAGCCATTGCCCTTATCAATAAGCAGCTAACGGAAAAGAAATAAGGAAATAAAGATATCCATCGTTTGAAGGTGGTTTTTTTGCTACATCGCTATATTCCTGGATTCCGCGGTCAAGCCGCGGGATATATTAATGATTATCCATAAGATCATGAGTTCCTTTCGCTATGCTCAAGGTCTCAGGATGACAATTCCTTGTATTTATTAGAGAAATGTCATCCTGAGGAGCCACAAAGTGGCGAGCTCAGCAACTATTCAATAACATAGTTGATCCACTTCTCAGTAAGATCTTTTGAAGCTTTTTTAGATATAGTATAAATTTAATTAATTATTAATAATATTATGCTTATAATAAATATAGTAAAAAAGCTCTTTAGGAGGACCTATCATGATTGCTGTAACTAAAACTTTTAAAGAAAGTTATACAGACGTTCGAGGGCATCTCCTTCCCTGGGTAAGGGTTGCCTTTACTCCATTTATTATCTATCTCATTGGCGTTATTTCTATGGTAATAGGTTTTTACCTCTCTGGTGGAGTCACGTTACTCATAGAGCAGGGGGCTATTCAACAAACCATGGAACAAACATCGGCTTCGGTCGGATTTTTGAACGTTATCTATCAGATTTTATATATGCTGGCGATACTTGTTTGGTACCTCAATGGTTTTCGTTATGCTGCCTTGGGTGAAGGAGGAGACAAGTGGTGGAACCTTCACTTGAACGTGCGTCTTTGGAAAATGTTCTTATATCAGCTTCTCGTCATTGTTTTGTTTGTAGGTTACGGAGCTGTAGCTGCTGGAATTACCGTGGGAAGCTATCTTCTGACCGAAAGTGTCTTTCTTACTGCATTTCTCGGTACCTTCTTTGGTTTAGGATTTTTTTATTTAATAGGGCGCCTTAGCCTCGTATTCCTTAATGTGGCAACTGATAAAAAGGATGCTTTAATGACGAGTTGGCATGCCATGAAGGGCAATGTTTTACGCCTCATTGGATTGTTTATTCTCATATGGCTTGCCATTATTGGACTAATAATTGTGGGAGCACTGATGATCGGGCTCTCTGGTGCACTTTTAGGCTTCATTAGCCCTATGCTAGGATATCTTGCCTTCGCCCTTGCGATTCCCTTTATGCTATTTGTATGGCTTGTTGCGGCTGCTATGACAATGAAAGCTATTGCTCTTGTGGATCGGCAGCTGACGAAGTAGCCGTTAGAAATTAATGATTAGAAATTAGTAATTAGAAAGCTTCTAATTACTAATTTCTAATATTTAAACATTTTCCTCCAATGCCTTATAATCCACTTTTCTTGAGTAAATATTTTCCTTGCAAGATATATCAAAAATGATATAATTAAGTTATGATAGGGAGCTGGACAATTCACTTTGTTAATAAAACTGCTGAGGAGGAGATATTCGACCTAACTCCAGATTTAAAAGCAAAGTTTTTACATATTTCTGATCTCTTAATAAGCTTTGGTCCCCAGTATATTGGGTTGCCACATGTAAGGCCTTTAGAGAAGAAATTATAGGAGTTGAGGTTAAAAGGTAAAGATAATATTGCAAGATCTATATATGTTCTGGCGTCTCAGCGAAGGATCATTATTTTGCATACCTTTGTTAAAAAAACGCAGAAGACACCTCAAAAAGCCTTGGAAGTAGCCAGAAAGAGAATGAAGGAGAATTTATTATGATTAAGTATGAAAATGTTCGTAAGAGGCTTCTTGCAGATCCTCAGGTGCTCAAAGAGTATGAAGAGCACAAGGCAGAATTTGAGATTGCGCGTAGTCTTATTAAAGCGCGCATGGCAGCACGGATGAGCCAAAATGAAGTTGCTCAAAAGATGCATACTTCTCAATCACAAGTAGCGCGCTTGGAAAGTGGATCTCATTTTCCCACTATTCAAACACTACACCGGTATGCACAAGCAGTTAACCGCAAGATTTTATTTGAGATCAAGCCTTAGGTTCCAGCGCCCTATAATCTACTTTTCCTGAGCCCAGGCGAGGGAGAGAGCTTATTATATGAATAATCCTAGGTAAGGAGAGTTCTGCATATCCATGTGCCTTCCAGAAGGAAATAAGGGCGCTTCGATCGGCACTGACATAAGTGGTAAAAAGAACAAGCTGCTCTCCTTTTATGGGATGCGGCTTTGTAAGAACTGCGTGGTGGTGTTCGGGCCAGAGTTGGTTTACTGCTTCTTCCACAAAAGAAAGGGAAATCATCTCACCTCCCACTTTTGCAAAGCGTTTAGCTCTGCCTAAAAGGTGCACGTATCCTTCCTGATCAACGGTTGCAATATCGCCCGTATCATACCAATTCCCTGGGGGAGAATTTTGTTTTTCTGCAGAGCTGGCGAGAAGGTATCCCTTCATCACGTTGGGGCCTTTGACCCACAATCGTCCACCTGTTTCGATTCCTTCAACCGCTTCAAGACGATGTTCAATGCCAGGCAAAAAGCGTCCCACTGTTCCGGCTTTGAAATGCATAGCTGTATTTACCGCAATTACAGGACTTGTTTCCGTGGTACCATAACCTTCAAAAATCCGCAGGCCAAATTTATCAAACCACAGATTTTGGGTCTCAGGTTTTAGCTTCTCTGCCCCTGCAAATACATAGCGTAGGGTGTGGAAGTCATATACGTGCGCTACCCGTCCATAGCCATTTAAAAACGTATCGGTGCCAAATAAAATAGTGGCATTTTTGTCGTAAATTAGCTCGGCTACAATACGATAATGCAGCGGGGAGATATAATGAAAGGCTCGAATCCCCGAAAGAAGGGGAAGTAACATGCCTGCGGTGAGGCCAAACGCATGGAAGAGTGGTAAAATGTTAAGAACATAATCCTTAGAATTAAAATCGACCACCGAGGCCAATTGATAGCGATTCGCTTGAATATTGGCGTGGCTTAAAACCACACCTTTGGGAATCCCTTCAGAGCCTGAGGTAAACAGAATCACAGCTGTATCGGAAGGTTGAGTAAGATTTTTATAGAGCTGATGAGGAAAAAGCATGCCCAAAAAACCAGAGATTTTATCACTAAAAGGTATTTTTTTAGCTTCTATTTCAAGGAAATGAATGTGAATTTTGGCCTCCTTTAATAGAGCAATTCCTTCCTCAAGGTGCGCTTTTTCAATAAATTCTCGAGCCGTATAAATATGTTTAATGTTTGCAATTTTGCAAGCTGTAAGAAGGGCAGTGGAGCCACTGGCATAATTTAACATGGCAGGGATACGGCCCTGGGAATGAAGGGCCCAAAAACTGATAATCAATCCGTGGGTATTGGGAAGAAGAAGGCCAATGGGCTCAACTCCTGGGGCTTTTCGGTTCATAAAGCGCCCCAAGGTAAAGGACTTTAAAAGAAGTTTTCTATAGCTCATGCTCTTATGGCTGGTATCTTTTAATATGGGAGTGCGCCCTCCATAGGTTTTACTGGCTTCAATCAAGGAAGAAAACAATGTTTTTTCATAGGAACTTGTCGTAAACATCATGGTGGTCATGATGTCATAAAGAGCTTCACTTAAGACATGGCGGCGTTTTCGTCCTTTAATGTCTGGGGGCACCTTGAGAGTTTGAGGAGGAAGAAGAGTTAAGGTGATTTTAGGGAAAAAGTGTCGCGGAAATTGGCCTTTTAGCAGGGAAAAAAATGTATATTGGGCGCCCTCAATACGGATGGGGAGGAGGGTAGCTTCAGCCCGTTCCGCCACCATTCCCGGCCCTTCATAAATTTTCATGAGACTTCCTGTTAGCGTTAAGCGCCCTTCCGGGAAGATAATTACCTTGTGACCTTTTTTTGCTTCCTCAATAACTTCTCGTAATCCATAGGGATGGAGAGGATCAATGGGAAAGACTTTGGCTAAAATGAGAAAAGGTTTCACCCACCATTTTTGAGCTGTGAAAAGGTTAATGGCAAAAAGAGGCTTTTCAGGTAGAGCTGCTGCGACCAAAAGAGCATCTAAATAAGAGGTATGGTTGGCCACTAAGATAACCCGCTTTCCTGCTTTTTGATAGTTTTCAAGGCCGTGAATTTCAAAGCGGAATAAAATGGTTAAGATTTTGAGCAAAAGGTCTTTTAGAAAGATATCAGGTAAAATGCGAATGGCATAAAAGGTAATAACAAGTTGCCCTAAGGCCGTGAAGAAAATCAATGTGGGAATAGAAAAAGAAAAACTTAAAAGCATAAAAGAGGCGCCGCTTGCAAAAACCATAAAACCTGCATTTACGATACTGTTATAAGCAATAATTTGCGAGCGCTGACTGGGAGGCACATGGGTTTGGAGAAAGGCGTAAAGGGGAACAATGAAAAGTCCTCCCACAAAAGATAGGGCTAAAATATCAAAAGTCAGACGCAGTCCCTGAAACGAAAATAAGTAGGATAAAAGAGAAAGAGGAGTGCTTCCCAAGGGGGTGGTAAAAGAGGAAATATCCACTAAAAGGGGTATCATTCCTAAAGACAAAAGGGGAACGGCCTTTGTTGTAATTTTTCCTTTAAAAATGCTATTGCATAAAAGGGACCCCATTCCAATGCCAACGGTGAAAAGAAGGAGGAGCAAGATAAAAACACTTTCATCGACCTGAATAACCGCCTTTGCAAAGGGAGGTAGTTCTGACAAAAGGATGGTCCCTACTAACCAAAACCATGAAATACAAATGATTGACCAATAGATATGGTGATCTTTACGAGTGAAGTAGGAAAGTCTCTTAACTTCCTTAAACCATGAAAGTTGAATTTTAAGGTGGGGAGCCAAAGGAGAAAGAAGAGGTATACGCCAGCTAGAGAAAAGACCCAAAAGGGCAATAATCAATAACTGAGTACTTAAAAAGAGGGGAGGAATCTTTAAATGAACCATCAAAGTTCCACTTAGAGTTCCTAACATAATGGCAAGGAAGGTTCCGGCTTCGATATAGCCATTTCCCCGTAGGATATCTGCCTTTGAAAGAATATCGGGGAGAATGCTGTATTTGACAGGGCCAAAAAAGGCAGCATGTGCTCCCATAAAGAAAAGGGTTACTAAAAGAAAGAAAGGGTTTGCGGTCATAAAACCAAAAGCACTGACTCCGACAATAAGAACTTCAGAGACCTTTATCCAACGGATGACGCGGGTTTTATCAAAGCGATCTGCCAGTTGACCCGCAAGTGGAGAAAAAGCAAAGGCAGGGGCCATAAAAAGGCCAAAGGCAGCCGATACAAAAAGAGCTCTTGCGCTTTCGCTATAGCCTAATAGGTGAAAAGTAATCAAAGTAACAAAGGCTGAACGAAAGAAATTGTCATTAAAAGCCCCTAGAAACTGTGTCCAGAAAAAGGCGCCAAAGGTTTTATTTTGAAAGAGGAGCTTCATCCTAAGCGTATTCCTCTCTGCAGATAAGATCCCGCGACTTGATCGCGAGGTCTAGGGATGCATACAGCGGGATCTTAGCGCCCTTTTTGATTATAAAACTCATCCCCTAAAGTCCATTCTGTTTTTTCCTATTTTTAAAACCTCCTCTCACAATGAGCAATGGAAAAATTTAAGGCTACGTTTGTGGTATGTAATAAATTGTGAAGCCAGAGTGCTAGAAAAGATTGAAATTTTTGATCTAACTCTTTAGTAAGTATGGTTATGTTGTTGGGAGGTCTTGAGTTCCGTTCGCTTTGCAAAAGATCTCAGGATGAATTGATATAAGATAGGAATGACGACAGGAAATGACACGTAAATATTTTGGAACTGACGGTATTCGTGGCCAAGCAAACAGAGAGCCCCTTACACCTCATACCCTCGCACGTTTAGGGCAAGCTATTGGCCTCCATTTTATGCGTGGTGATCACCGTCATCGGGTTGTCATTGGTAAAGATACGCGTCTTTCGGGCTATATGGTAGAATCTGCCTTAGCATCAGGTTTTGTGTCTGTGGGAATTGATGTGGCTACGGTAGGTCCCATGCCTACGCCAGGCGTTGCGATGTTAACACGTTCCATGCGTGCTGATTTGGGGGTGATGATATCAGCGTCTCATAATCCTTTTCCTGACAATGGAATTAAGCTTTTTGATCCAGATGGATTTAAGCTTTCCGATAAGGTTGAAAAAGAAATTGAAAATCGTCTTGAAAGTCCGCTTCTTCTTGCAAATCCTCCCGCCTTAGGTCAAATGATCCATTTGGATGATGCCATGGGGCGCTATATGGAGTTTGTCAAAAACAGTCTTCCGCGCCACAGCCATTTTGAAGGTCTACGCATTGTAGTGGATTGTGCCAATGGGGCTGCATACAAAGCAGCTCCCCTTGTGTTAAAAGAGCTGGGAGCTACTGTAATTCCTCTGGCTGTCTCTCCTAACGGACAAAATATTAATGACGAATGTGGGGCTACCTCCCCTCAGATGATGTGTGAGGCGGTCCGTCGTGAAAAAGCTCATGTAGGCATTGCCCTTGATGGAGATGCAGATCGAGTTGTTTTTGCTGATGAGAAGGGCGCAGTGGTGGATGGAGATCAAATCATGGCCTTGATGGCGCTTGATTGGCAAGAACGTGGATTACTGCAAGGTAAAGGCATTGTGGCCACCCACATGTCTAATTTGGGTTTTGAGCGCTATTTAAATCAGCGAGGCCTTGATCTCATCCGGACTCCCATTGGGGATCGCTATGTGGTTGAAGCCATGAGAGATACGGGCTGTAATTTAGGAGGAGAATCCTCAGGTCATGTCATTCTTTCTGATTATGCAACCTCAGGAGATGGACTTTTAACAGCTCTCCAAGTATTGCTCGTTTTGAAATTAAAACAACAACCCGCAAGTCAAGTTTTGACTGTTTTTAAACCTATGCCTCAAATTTTAAAAAACGTGAAATTATCTCCAGCTCTTTTGGAGTGTACCGAAGCCCAAGAAGCAATGAATATTGCACGTAAGAGTCTTGAAAACAAAGGACGTCTTTTAGTGCGCCCTTCAGGTACGGAGCCTCTGATCCGCATAATGGCGGAGGCAGAAGATGAAAGATTTGCATCCCAAATTGTGGATTCTATTGCAGCTATTCTTGCGAATCTCTCAAAACAAGAAGTGGCATAACATCTCTTATCACCTGAATGCTTCACAACACTGATATCCCGCGGTTTAATTACAAATCTAGGCGCTATTTGATACAAAATGACTTTTTTAAGAAGAGCATCTTTTTTACATTTTTATAATTATCGTAAAATATTTTTTATTTGTTAATTAATTCAAAATTTTGACATAATTTTAAAAGTAGATTATAATTAAATATGAGGAATTATGAATTTTACCCTTGTGTTTGCTGTGTAAAAGCATTATGTATAGGTTATAGTTAAAGTAATAAATAATTTTTGTTGATAAACCCCGATTTTTTTTAGGGGATGTTGTTGAAGAAGTGATGTTATGTTATTAACGGTTGGTATTGTTAATTTATTGTCCCATGTTTCTACTCTTGTTATGGGAGGAGATCCGGCTTTATACCTAAATAAAATGCCTCTCCCCACGGAAGTAGTACGTCTTTTGATCGGTGAATCAAGCACGTCTGTATCTCAACAGCAACAATTTAACATGTTGTTACGTGGTAGTGGCGGTGGTGAAGGTGGTATTTCCTCTCCCCAAGTATCGCGTGGAAGTAGTGGCGTAGGTAGGGAAGATCAACTTCCTCGTGGCTCAAAACAAGGTAGGTCATCAGCTGAGCAGCCCTCAGTGCCTCATGTGTCAAAAACTCCTTCAAAAAGAATCCGCTCTTCTTTTGATGAAGCCAGTGTAGAGGCGTCTCAGGGATTTAAAAAGGCACGTTTCTCTCATGAATCTCTTGATTTAAGTCATGAACTTCCTGAAGAGCAAGAAGGAACTTCCTTGCGGAGTAGAAAATCAAACATTTCTCAGGATTCTTCCGACGGAGGCAGTGCTTTTCACGGTGGTCATGGTAAAACTCGCTCTTCTTCAAAACAGACTTCTAAAGTGGAAAAGAAACCAAGTTTTGATGATCTTTTAACTCAGGCTATTCAGGCAGTAAGTCCTCAGGCTTCTTTGCCTATTAAAAAGAATACTTCAGAAGTTCAGCTAACATCGCAACAAGCTTCAGTTCCAGCTGCCGCCGTTAATCAAACTCCAGAAGTAACAGTGACTAATGATGCAGAAATGGTGAGTGATTTAGCATCGCAACAAGTTCCAGCTGCCGACGTTAATCAAACTCCAGAAGTAACAGTGACTAATGATGCAGAAATGGTGAGTGATTTAGCATTGCAACAAGTTCCAGCTGCCGACGTTAATCAAACTCCAGAAGTAATTTCTGTGATACCGGAGCAATCAACTCTCACTGAAACTACTCAAGAAAAAGCGAAAAATCTAACACCAATATCAACGTCTTCAGCTCCAGAATCACTCTCTAATGAGTCTGCTCCACAGCTTTTTAGGTCAATAAAAGCTCCACCGTTGATTGAATCAACAACACTACAGGTAGCTCCTGTCGTGATATCAGAGCCAATGGAGGAGGAGACAACTAACGATGAGTCAATGACAGAAGCGTTGTCCGCTGCTGCAAAAGAAGCGATGAAAAGACTGACGAATTTATTCAATGGTATGAGTTCAGAAGATGTAGAAGCAGCATCATCTGCAGATTTAGCTTTTAAACGGTCAACTTCACAACAGACTCAATCTGAGGCAACAGAGTCGATGGAAACAGAAACGACTACTGCTTCAACTACCGAATCAACAACACAGTCAGATTCTTCAGCTTCAGAAGAGCCAGCTTTGCAGCAACAAAGAAATAGCATGTTTGACGAATTGAAACGATTTCGGTTCAATAAGGGATCACAGGAAAAAAGCCAAAAAAAGCAGAAGAAATCAAAAGTTGAGCCTCATTTAGCTTCAATGGACTCAAATTTGCAGAAGAAAAGTGGGAATATGATTGACGAGTTAAATCGTCGGCTTAACCAACGACGTGTAGGGTCTAACCAGAAAGATCAGAGATTGGAAAGTGTGAAATCAGATCCTTCAACATCTCAAAATGAATTGAACACACTTGGATTAAGAAAAACATCAAGGTTTGATGAGTTAGTTCATGGGAAGAAACCAGTAAGTAATCCATCAGGAAGAGATGGAGAATCAACGTTAACATCTGCTCCAACACTTATGCCAAAAGATCCTGTTTTCATGAAGAGGTCTGCGCTCTTTAAGAAATCTCCTTTAGCCAAAGCCCGAGAAGATTTAATAAGTGATAGAATTCAAAAGCTTGAACTTGATCAAAAGAAGATGGAACAGAATATTGAGTGGCAGAAAGCACACAACCCAAAATTTCATGCGTTCGTTCCTTTAAGAGAATTAAAAGCGCTTAAGGACAAAATTTCCGAACTCAAAGCAATTGCTAAAAAAAGAGAAGTTGTAGCTTCCTCTCACCCTACGATTCCTATAGCTCAGAATGTAATACCAGAAATTACAGCTAGTTCTACAAATCAAGGTACTGCCTCATCTTCATCTTTATCCTCATCTTCGATTTCTACAACTCAGAATGATTTATTAGCAGGAATTAAAGATGAAGATGTTGCTTCATCTTCACCTTCATCTTCAATTTTTGCAAGCCAAGATGACTTATCAGAAGGAGTTAAAACTGGGGTTAAATTGAGAAAGACAAGAGGTCCAGTTAAAAGCGAAGTGCAAAAAAGTGATTTAGAAAAGCTCAGGGACTCAGGAATGGCGGCAAGAAGACAGGCTATGTATTCAGATGATGAATCAGGTGATGAGGCTGAGGATGATGGTGAGGATTGGGAGTCTAAGACCATACCATCTTTTGTAACTCCTGTAAGACAGCCAGTGTTTAAGATAAAGCCCCCTTCGCCTAAAGCATCATCTGTAGATACCCCTCCTGTATCTAACCCTGTAAAGACGCCGCCTAAAACGATATCTGCAGATTCACCAGCAAGAAGAGCAGTGCTGGCGAAGTTTGGAAAAGCAAGTCCTCAAGCTGCTAGTTCTCCCAGTCTTCTTGAGCAAATCAGAGAAAGAAAAAACCAAAACAAAGTTCCTTCTAGTTCTGCTGCTGCTGCGTCTTCGCGTCTAGAAGAAGATGGCGGACAAAAGAAAGAACAACATTTCTTAATTAAATCACTTTCTTCAGCGTTTGATAGTGCAAGGGTACCCGATCCTGAGCCTGAAGAGTCAACACAGAATCCTTCCCTCAAGAGTTCAGGAGGTTGGGGAGCTGAAGATGACGAGTGGGAAGGGTGGGAGTAATTTAATCTCCAATCTCACCCTTAAGAAATTTTATAATTCCGGAGAAGTCCTTCTCTTTTCCCCCTTGGTTGCAAAATAGGGTGTAAAGGGAAAGGGCTTCTTCTCCTAAGGGGCTTGCATTTGAGGTGAGTTGGGCCGCTTGGGAAGCCAGTTTTAAATCTTTAAGCATCATGGCGGCGGTGAATCCTGGGGAATAACCTCGATTGGCAGGAGAGGTGGGAACCGGCCCTGGCGCAGGACAGTATTTCGTAATGGACCAACATTGAGCTGAGGATTCGGATGTTACATCAAAGATCGTTTGTGCCTCGAGTCCCAGTTTTTCTGCAAGATTAAAAGCCTCACTCACTCCAATCATCGTAATGCCGAGGATCAAATTATTACAAATTTTAGCGGCTTGGCCCAAGCCCGCGCCTCCACAATGAATAATCTTTTTTCCCATCAATTCTAAATAGGGAAGGATGGTCTCAAAATCCGCCTTTGCTCCCCCCACCATAAAGGTAATGGTGGCGGCTTCCGCGCCCGCAACACCGCCAGAGACGGGAGCATCAATCAAGCGCACTCCCTTGCCTTCGGCCATCCCATGGATATGGCGAGCCGTTTCAATGTCAATAGTTGAGCATTCCGCAATTAAAGCGCCTTGTTGCACATGATTAAATATGCCCTGAGAGCCCTCATAAGCTGCTTTGACATGCTTTCCCTCCGGTAGCATGGTGATGACAAGGGCAGCATCAATCACTGTTTCAGCAATGGATTTGCCAGCTTTCCCACCGGCCTTCACAAAAATCTCTAAAGCTTCAGGGACAAGATCATAGCCCGTTACCTGATGGCCTGCTTTCAAAAGGTTTTTTGCCATGGGAAGGCCCATATGGCCCAGACCGATAAAGGCAATGTGTGTCATATGAATCTCCTATAAAATTAGCTCTCTCTCACCAAGGGGGGCGAAATAGGGGGCGGTTGCTTTGTCTGTGACGGCCTCAAGATTGTTTGGCTTCCATTGGGGCGCACCATCCTTATCCACCAAGACTGCCCTTACCCCTTCAAAGAAATCATGGCCTTCTACAAATCGCTGGCTGAGGCGAAATTCCGTTTTCATGCGTTCTTCAAAAGTACTAGTGGCTTCTGTTAGTTGGCGAAACACAACCTTTAAACTCGTCGGAGATTTTGTCTTCAGAGTGGTGAGGGTTTCCTTAGCAAAGGAAGAATCATCATGGGAAAGACTTTCAAAAATATCTTCTACAGAAGGGTGAGAGAAGTGAGTTTCAATGTCGTCTCTATGTTCTTCAAGAAATCCTTTTTCCAAAAGGGGCTGACAATGGTTTTTTAGGGCGTCTTCAAGTCCATTGCTGAGATCCTTTTTAAAAGCGGGGAGGGCGGCTGAAGGAATAAAGTGAGTCCCGAGGCCGCTCCATAAAGCGCAGGGGGCTTTAAGACGAGCGCCGGTAAGCCCTAAATAAACCCCAGTTTTTCCGGGAGCTTTTGTCAAAAAAGTGGTGGCGCCCACATCGGGAAAAAAGCCAATGCCCGTCTCTGGCATGGCCAAAAGGGCACGCTCGGTGATGAGGCGATAGGATCCGTTAATGGACACGCCCAACCCACCGCCCATGGCAATGCCGTCTATCAAAGAAATATAAGGCTTGGGATAGGAGTGAATATAAGCATTCAAGGTATACTCTTCTCGGAAAAAAACATCGCATGTTTCCAGGCGTCCTTCCTTTTTTGCCTCATACACGGCCCTTACATCGCCGCCGGCGCAAAAGGCTTTTTCGCCCGCACCCTCAATAACAACCGCTTTTAGGGAAGGACTTTCTTCCCATTCTTTCAAAAGGTGTGATAATTTGCGAATCATAAAAAGCGAGAGAGCATTAAGCGCTCGGGGACGATTGAGAGTGATCCATCCGATACCGCCTTCGGTACGGCTTAAAATTTCGGGGGCATCAGTCACTTTGTCACCCCCAAGAGTTTACGCGCGATAATTAAACGCATAATTTCATTTGTTCCTTCAAGGATTTGATGAACTCGCAAGTCACGGACATACCGTTCAATTTGGTATTCTTTAATATACCCATAACCTCCATGAAGTTGGAGGGCTTGATTGACAATATCAAAGCAGCGATCAGTCGCAAAACGCTTGGCCATGGCGCAAGCCTCGGTAGCATTTGGGTGCTGATTTTCGAGTTTAAGAGCTGCGTTGTGCAGCATAAGGCGGGAAGCCTTCAGGTTCGTCGCCATATCCGCAAGACGAAATTGCAGAGCTTCAAAGTCCGCCAGTTTTTTCCCAAATTGAGAGCGTTCGAGAAGATAATTTTTTGAGGTCTCAAGGCATGCTGCTGCACCACCAAGAGAACAAGAAGCAATGTTAATTCGTCCTCCATCAAGGCCCTTCATGGCGATTTTAAAGCCTTCTCCTTCCTCGCCTAGGCGGTTGGCCACAGGTACGGCGCACTCTTGAAAGCTGACCGCTGTTGTAGGTTGACTATTCCAACCCATTTTCTTTTCTTTTTTCCCAAAACTCAGGCCCGGCATTCCCTTTTCCACCACAAGGGCTGTGATGCCCTTGGGACCGTCCTCTCCCGTGCGCACCATGCACAGGTAAATGTCACTGACACCCCCACCTGAAATAAAAGCTTTCTCGCCATTGAGGATATAATGATCACTCTTTTTTACGGCTTTTGTCTTAAGGGAAGCTGCATCCGACCCAGCGCTGGGTTCGGTCAGGCAATAGCTGGAAAACTTTTGGAGGGAAGTGAGAGAGGGCAGCCATTTTTTACGCTGCTCTTCATTGCCGAAACGATCGATCATCCATCCTACCATATTGTGGATGGATAGGTACGCTGCCGTTGAAACGCAGGCCTTTGAGAGTTCTTCAAAAATCAAGGAAGCTTCCAGACGCCCCAGGCCACAGCCTCCAAATTCAGGAGATATATAAATTCCTGCAAATCCCAACTCTGCAGCTTTTCTCAATGTTTCAACGGGGAAAAAACATTCCTCATCCCATTTTGAGGCATAGGGCGCCATTTCTTTTTCTGCAAACATCCGCGCTGTGTTTTGAAAAGCCAGCTGTTCTTCTGAAAGGTTCAAATCCATTTTTATCTCCCCTCTCGTCATTATGCCAGAAAGGGGAGGGGATTACAAAGCGGTTCTCTGTAGAACACATGTTTTATCAATTCTTTTCAGAAGAGATTTTTTTGTAAAGCTCTTGAATTTGATCTTCAAGCTCAGGGATATCCTTTTCAAGTGTTTTCCAAACGAGCTCTAAGTCCACTGAAAAATAACCATGTGACACTCTATTACGCATCCAATAAAGGTCACTCCAGGGAACTTCTGGATGTTCGGCTGTAAAATGAGGATGATGACGGTCTATATTGCGTGAAGCTTCTCCAATAATTTCAATGTTGCGGATGACTGCATCTTGAATAAGTTCGCTTTGAAGGAAAGCAACTTCATTTAAATCATCTGTATAATGATGTATTCTCTTTATGGCTGTTAAAATGTGCTCGAGGTAATTGCGTAAATGAAGTTTAGATTCTTTCATCATATTAACTTCGCCTCTTTTAAAACCTGATTACGAAATTGTTCAGGCAAGGCGCGTGGGGTCAGAACATCTACAGGGACACCTAATAAAACCTGTAATCGATTTTGAATTCGAGCGATATCCATTAATGTCGTTTCATTCGTTGGGTCCACAAGCACATCGAGATCACTATTATCTCTATCATTTCCATGCAGAACAGACCCAAAAACACGCGCATTATGGGCGTGATTCTGTGCAACGATGTGTCGAATAGCTTTTCTATGTGAGTTAAGCACCAATGACGGTCTCATGTTTTGGTTCCTTTACACTTCTATTGAAAATAGTCTCTAATATCGTCCAACATATGTCAATAAAATCTGCCCTACCAACTCTTTCATACTTGACTAATTTAGTCGGGAATTCTACAACTACACAATGAATCAAGGATGTTTTGGATGAAACTCGGCACAAAAGGACGCTATGCGGTGATGGCTCTGGTGGACCTTGCCTATTATGGGCAAGGCAAACCCTTGGCGTTGACGGAAATTGCTCAGCGTCAATCCTTGCCCATTTCCTACCTTGAACAACTGTTCTTAAAACTTCGTCAAAAAGGTTTTGTGGCCAGTACTCGTGGTCATCTTGGGGGGTATACCCTTGCCCGTGAAGCAGAGGCTATCCGTATTTCAGAGATCTTAGAGGCCATTGGTGAGCCCCTTGAGACCACCCGCTGTGATAAATCATCTTCCACAGGTTGCCTTGGAACAAATGCAAAATGCCTTACCCATGCTCTATGGGCCGGCCTTGGCGCCCAGATGCACCAATATTTGCATGGGATTTCCTTGGCAGATGTATGCGAAAGGCGGGTTGTATGATCTACCTCGATTACAATGCCTCCGTTCCCTTAAGACCATGCGCTAAAAAAGCCATGTTGGAAGCTTATGATTTTGAAGGAAATCCTTCTTCTCCCCATTTTGCAGGCCGAAAAGTAAGGAGTCTGATTGATGAGGCGCGGAAGTCCCTTGTCAAAGGAATCCACGGCCAACGCTTGGTATTTACAAGTGGCGGAACGGAAGCCAATGCCTTGGCTCTGTCAGGATTGGGGGAGATGCCTCTTGTAGTGTCCTCTGTCGAACATGAATCTGTTTTAAAAGCCCATACAAACCCTTGTGTGGCACCTGTCACAGCGGCAGGAATACTCGATCTCGTTTATCTTGAAAAACTTCTTGCCTCCTTTGACACACCAGGACTTCTTTCTTTGATGCTCGTTAACAATGAAACTGGCGTTATTCAGCCTCTTCAGGACGCTGTTATGATAGCACGAAAGCTGGGGTGGAAAGTTCACACGGATGCCAGTCAAGCTTTGGGGCACATTCCCCTTTCCTTTGAAGAATTGGGAGTGGATATGATGACCCTCTCTTCCCATAAATGTGGAGGCCCTACAGGAGTGGGCGCTTTAGTATTGAAGGAAGATATCCAGCTTCACCCCCTTATCCGAGGAGGGGGGCAAGAATTTGGTATGCGATCGGGAACCCTGGCGGCGCCTCTTATTGTAGGTTTTGCAGCCGCGGCTTTGGAAGTTTTGTCAGAGCGCGAAGAGCAGACAAACCGTCTTCGAGAGTTGCAGAAAAAAGTGGAAGACGCTCTGCCCATGGCCCGAGTGTATGGAAAGGAAAGTCCGCGTGCGGCTCATGTGCTTTGTTTGGGAATGCCAGGTGTTTCTTCCGAACTTCAGTTGATGTCCTTTGATCTTAAAGGCATTGCCATTAGTATGGGCTCGGCCTGTTCTTCAGGAAAAACAAAAGAATCCCACGTTCTAAAGGGCATGGGGCTTTCTTCAGAAGACGTCAAATGCGCAATTCGCATGAGCATGGGGTGGAAAACCTCAGAAAAAGATATAGACAATTTTATAAAGGCATGGAATGAGATTTTCCTGTCCCAGCAAATGAAGGAAGCCAGTTGATGGTAACGCGTCCCATATATTTAGATTATCAATCCACAACACCTTGCGATCCAAGGGTGCTAAAGGTGATGTTGCCTTATTTTACGGAAGAATTTGGTAATCCTCATTCCCGTAGTCATGCTTATGGCTGGAAAGCAGAAGAGGCGGTGGATCATGCCCGCGAGCAAGTGGCAGCTATCTTGAGTGCTGATCCGCGAGAAGTGATTTTTACCAGTGGCGCGACCGAGGCTAATAATTTGGCCATTAAGGGTGTGGCCCACTTTTATAAAGACCAGAAAAATCACATCATCACCTGTTCTACAGAGCATAAGTGCGTTTTGGATAGCTGCCGTCATTTGGAGCAGGAAGGCTTTAAGGTCACTTATTTGCCCGTTAAATCAAATGGGCTTATTAACCTTGAGGACCTCCGCAAGGCTATTACAAATCAAACCGTTCTTGTTTCTATTATGGCGGTGAATAATGAAATCGGCGTGATTCAACCTCTTGCTGAAATTGGAAAAATCTGCCGAGAGGCGGGTGTATTTTTCCATACGGATGCCGCCCAAGCCGTTGGAAAAATTCCTCTCGACGTGAATGCTATGAACATCGATCTTCTTAGCCTTTCCGGTCACAAGCTTTATGGCCCCAAAGGCGTGGGAGCTCTTTATGTACGGCGTAAACCACGGGTGCGCCTGCAGGCCCTTATCAACGGGGGCGGGCAGGAGAGGGGGATGCGCTCTGGCACCCTTTCAACTCCTTTATGTGTAGGGTTGGGGGAAGCTTGCGCCCTTGCTCAAACAGAAATGAGGGCGGAATCAATCCGTCTAAAAGCTTTGAGTGCCCGCTTTTATAAGGCCATTCAAGACAGTCTTGAAGAAGTTTACCTTAATGGTGATGCGGATCAGCGTATCCCAGGAAATTTAAATATCAGCTTTGCTCATGTGGAAGGGGAGGGGCTGATGATGGGAATCAAAGAACTAGCCCTCTCTTCGGGCTCGGCATGTACTTCCGCCTCTCTCGAGCCGTCCTATGTTTTACGCGCCTTGGGAGTAGAAGTTGAAATGGCCCACACCTCCTTGCGCATTGGTTTTGGCCGCTTTACAACGGAAGAAGATGTGGATACGGCGGCAAAAATGATTATTAAAGAAGTTGGTCGCCTCCGGGACATGAGTCCCTTGTGGGAGATGAGCCGTCAAGGCATTGATATCAAGTCCATTCAGTGGGCTGAGCATTAAAAAAGGAGAATATTATGGCTTATTCAGCAAAAGTAATTGATCATTATGAAAATCCCCGAAATGTGGGCTCCCTAGATGCCCAAGATGCAGCTGTTGGCACAGGTCTTGTAGGTGCGCCTGCATGTGGCGATGTGATGAAACTGCAAATTAAGGTGAGTGATCAGGGGATTATTGAAGATGCTAAATTTAAAACCTTTGGTTGTGGCTCTGCCATTGCTTCCAGTTCCCTTGTGACCGAATGGATTAAAGGCAAAAGTTTAGAGGAAGCAGGGGAGATCAAGAACACCACCATTGCTCAGCATTTATCTCTGCCGCCGGTGAAAATTCATTGTTCTATGTTAGCGGAAGATGCCATAAGAGCAGCGATTCGTGATTACAAAGAGAAACACCCGAGCGCTTAAATGACAAACCCCATTTTAACCTTAACGGAAGCGGCTGCTACCCATGTGAAAACCTTGCTGGAAGGGCGCGGAAAACCGTCTTGCGGGATACGTATTGGCCTTCGCTCAAAGGGTTGCTCTGGGCTTTCCTATACTCTTGAGTTTGCTGATGAAGTGGGGCCTTATGATGAGGTGATTAACGTTCACGATATTAAGGTTTTGATCGACCCCAAAGCGGTAATGTTTATCATGGGATCTGAAATGGATTTTGTGGAGGAGAAGCTGACTTCCGGATTTGTCTTCAATAACCCTAATGCTAAGGGCATGTGTGGATGTGGGGAATCCTTTCATGTTTGATCCTTATGAGATTCTTGAGTTAGAAAAGACCTTCAATATCGATTTAAACGCGCTGGAACAGGCTTACTTCGCCGCGCAACGTAACACCCATCCTGATCGGTTTGCCCTTGCTGATGAGGCTAAAAAGAAAGATGTTTCCCGCCAAGCGACCCTTGTGAACAAAGCCTATGCTCTTCTCAAAAATCCCCTGGATCGGGCGACCTATTTGTTAGAGGCGAAAGGCGTTTCTTTATTGACTCATGACCCAGAATTTCTGCCAAAAGTAATTGAGTGGCATGAGCGTACTGAGGCCGGTGAGGATATAATGTCTGAATTAGCTCGTGAAGAGGCTACTTTGCTTCAAGAACTTACCCAAGCTCTTGAAGATCATCAGGATGAACAAGCGAAAAAGGCGCTTTATCGTTTAAATTATGTTCAAAAGGTAAAAAAATAATGCCCATTCAACTTGTCGAGCCAGGGCAAACTCCTGACCTTCATGACACTGTAAAAGGTGTTGTGGTTGGCATTGACCTTGGGACAACCCATTCGGTTGTGGCTTATGTTCCTGATAAAACCCCAGAAGTCATTGGTTCTCTCATTCCGTCAACTTTAAGCCTTGAGGAGGAAGGGTTTTGCGTGGGAGATATTTCCGCATCTGGCAGGCTTTCATCAACCAAACGCCTGATGGGACAAAACATTCAATTAAAGTTAGGATCTCATTCTTTAACTTCTGTGGAGGTGGCAAGTCATATTTTGAGTCATATTCGCGAGAAAGTGGAAAAGACTCTTGGAGTGTCATTAGAGGCGGCCGTGATTACAGTGCCTGCTTATTTTGATGAAGCGGCACGTGTGGCGACAAAGCAAGCAGCCGCTCTTGCCGGGATTAAGGTTTTGCGCCTTATTAATGAGCCCACGGCCGCAGCTCTTGCTTATGGCCTTGAGACAGGGGCTGAAGGCCTTTACGCAATCTATGATTTTGGCGGTGGGACCTTTGACTTGTCCCTCTTAAAGCTTCAAAAGGGCGTTTTTCAGGTGCTTGCAACTGGCGGGGATCTTGCCCTTGGTGGGGATGATATTGACCATGCCTTGGCGGCAGCGCATAAATTAACATGCGATGAGGCCCGGACCCTCAAGGAAAAACTATCTCAACTAGAAACCTATGAAGGTATTACACTCAAGGATCTGGAAGCCATCGCGCACCCCTTTGTGCAGAAAACAATTGATATCACAGCCCGTGTTTTTAAGGATGCTGCCCTCAATCCCAAGGACATTCAAGGGATTGTCTTGGTGGGGGGGATGACCCGCATGCCATTAGTTAGGCAGGAAGTTGAAGCCTTTTTTGGCAAGATGCCTCTTTGTGACATTGATCCTGACCGGGCCGTGGCTCTGGGAGCGGCGCTTTCTGCCCATGGCCTTGTCAATGGTTCGGATACGCTTTTGTTGGATGTGACGCCTCTTTCCTTGGGGCTGGAGATTAGGGGAGGGCTTGTGGAAAAAATCATTCTCCGTAATACACCCCTTCCAGCTTTGGCTTCTCAAGAATTTACAACCCAGGAAGATGGGCAAGGGGGCATGGTGATTCATGTGCTCCAGGGCGAGCGGGAATTTGTGCAAGATTGCCGCTCCCTTGCACGCTTTGAGCTCAAAGGTCTGCCACCCCTTCCTGCCGGTATGGCTCGGGTCCGTGTAGATTTCGCGGTGGATGTGGAAGGCCTTTTAACGGTGAGCGCGATTGAAAAAACAACGGGTCTTTCCCAACATGTTGAGGTGCGTCCTTCCTCAGGTCTTGATGATAAGACCCTTGCAGACATTTTGCTTGAAAGCCAAAAATATGGTCGTGAAGATATGGAGCGACGCTTAAGGGCAGAGAAGCAGTAATCAGAAAAAAAAGAGGTGGCTGGGAGACCTGGATTCGAACCAGGGTTGCCCGGTCCAGAGCCGGGAGTTCTACCGCTAAACTATCCCCCAAGGGTTTTGTGTTGAATTATCATATTTCTTTCTTTTTGCAAAGAGGCTCCGTTTTTACTATCAGCAATAAGTTGCATTTCTTTCTTGAGTTGAAAACTGTAATCACAGCACAAGGATTCCAAAACTTTATCTGTCAAATATTTACACCGTATGTTTTTTTCAAGTTCCGAACTTTTTTTTCAATCTTACTGGTAAGTCTATTAATGGCTTCTTCTTTGAAGGAAGTGGCATTAAAATCTTCCAATTTTGTGGCATCATAGGGAGGGTAAATAGGTTTTTCAAAATAAACGTGAATGTTAGCGGGTTTCATGAGCTTTCTACCTTTAGGTAAAGCTTTGAAACATCCATGAATATAAACAGGGACTATGGGAATATTTAAGCGCAACGCTAAAATAGCGGCCCCTTTTTTAAAGGGTTGAATAAGTCCATTCTGACTTCTAGATCCTTCAGGATAAATAATTAAATTGCCTTTATTTTTAACAAAGACGTTGCAAACATTAATAGTATTTTCAAAGCTAAAAATCTTTTTCTTGTTCTTTTTTTTAGAAATGCGATCTACAGGGATTAGGGTTAGAAAATTTCTGAATATTTTTTTAAAAAAAGATGCTTTAAACCAGTAATCCATTGCAACAAGGACAGCAAAATCACTTGAGAGTCTCCCTGAAGCATGAATTAAGACACCCATGTCAAGGTGGCTGCTATGGTTCGAACAAAGAATGAAGGGCCCAGTAGGCAAATTTCCTTTACCAAGAGAGTGGACTGGAGCGTAAATAGTAAAAATTATTTTACAAATCAACCTAAATAAAATCTGGGAAAAATTTTTAGAAAATGTTTTAACTGTTATCTCATTGATGAAACATTCTACCATTATAAGATATCCTTTTGTGTCCCCCTATTAAGTAAAATAGGGGGTCTGCATGAGTGTAAATGGCAATGAAATACTATATCACAAGAAGGTAGTATAAGAAAGAAAGTTATTTAATAATAAATTGCAATCTTTTATTTCTCCGATTAAATTTTTACTGTTTAAAGGGATCTGAGGAGAGTTTTTTATAAAGCTAGAGGTCTATGTAACAGGGATGAAGTTTCCTAAGGGTTAGATAAAATCTACCATTGTTTCAGAAAGATATTTACGTTCTCTACTTCATAAGCAAGAAGCTTATTCGGATCTTCAATCTGTAACCTTAGATGTTCAGCACGTGTTTTAATTCTCTCTATACAAAGGCCTATTTGAGATTCCTCTTGCGGAATATCTGATACAATTCCAATATATTTAAGAGCCTTCTCCTTCTTTTCAGCATTCATGTAAGCCAAAGCCGTCTTAAAGGCTAAATCAGCACGAGTTAAGATATCTTTAGATTTTTTACGTTCGTCTTTGTAAATTCGAGCAAGCTGACGTGCGCTCTCTTTCTTCAACTCGAAATAGTGTTTATCTTCCTGAACCACTAAATTAGGCGTTCTGCTGAATCCATGGACTAAATTAACAATTTGTGAGTGATAATATTGTCTTTGTTTGGGCGTTGTGGAACCCTCAAGTCCTTTTTGATATAATGCAATAGCTTCTTTGTTATTATCAAAAATATTTAATTCTAACGCACTGCTATCATCTTTACCCAAAAGCATCCCACTACCATACGCAACGGCTAAAAGAGCGCAAATTTCTGCCCGAGGAATACAATCTTCATGAAAAAGCTTATCGTATAAAGGTAATGGAAGTGTAGATACAGATTGAATTGCCTCTGTAGAAGCTTTTAAATCCTCCAATAGACTAATGATCTGCGGAAGGGCATGTAATTTATTGTGAAGGTCATAGTCAGGTTCTGTAAGTTTAACACCTAAGGTTGAAAAACCTCGATAAGCAAGCTTGATTCTGATGTTTTTGTCATCTTGTTCTTGTGCGAGTTGATGGCATTTATCGGCCAACGCAATTGCAACCTCTCCATTCCACTGTCTCTGTAATACTTGACTAAGATATAGAATATGCGTAGATGTGTCACCTTCACCTTGTTCAGAAAGTTTCGCCCACCTTTGTACAGCTTTTTGTTTTTCTTTTTTGTTCCACCCGTAATGGCAATTTTGCTCTTGTTGCTGAAGTTTTAAAATTCTTTTTTTTGTTTTTTCATCCCGACCTTCCATGATATTAGAGTAGAAATTTTGAGAGTGGGAACCATATTTTAAGTAATAATCAAATTCATCTTCAAGTGTTAAAGGATTAGCTCCTGCACTTTGTATTGACAGTGGAAGGGCTATTAAACCAAAAATGAGAGCATTAAATTTGTATTTGAGCATATTTAAATCTTTTTTATAATTACAATGTAAGAGCACAATTTAATTGATACACTATGTTTTGTCTAGGAGGTTTTAACATCTGTTAAGCATAAGGAATGATAGTTAAGCGCAATACACAGGCTCAGGAAGTACGTGGAACAAGGAGAAAAAGGTTAGGAGAATAATTTTTTTAGGGCGTTGCTGAAGAAGCGCCTCTTGCCTATAAGATGTAAATGCAGTCATCAATGTTTGAGCAGCTCTTGCCTGCAAAATAACGAGACTCTCTCCTCTGACTTGTATTAAGGGGTAGACTGCTAATTTACAATTTTGTGGTAAATCACATGTTTTTTAAGAGATCTTTTTTTATTTTTTCAATATCTTCAACTTTACAGGAACGACCTCCACCTGTCGGGTTTTTGTCTCTTAAATCGCTTACAACTCTAATGATTTCTTCGGCAGCTTTTTCTACTTCTGCTTCAGTTGTAGAGCGTCCCAGACTTAAGCGAATGATAGCAGGAGGAAGCGAATGATCATGGTCAATAGCTTTGATAACATATGATAATTCTAAACTATCTGAACTGCAAGCTGAGCTGGCCGAAATAGCAATACCTTTAAGATTAGCTAAAAGGGGCGCACTATCAACGCCAGTAAAGCTAAGATTTAAGTTTCCAGGAAGCCTCTTCTCAAGGTCACCATTCACAAGAACTCCAGTAAGATTTTTCTGTAAAGTATTTAGCAATTTATTACGCAAGGCTAAAAGACGTTTTGATTCAGAAAGACGTTCTTGCTCAGCAATTTGAGCCGCTTTTCCTAAACCTACACATAGAGGGGTGGGGACGGTTCCCGGCCTTATTTTTCTTTCCTGACCACCTCCATAAACAAGAGGAATGACAGGTGTTCCCCTTTTAATAAAAAGGGCACCTACCCCTTTGGGGCCATAAATTTTATGGCCTGAAAGGCTTAAAAGGTCGATGTCATCTTTGGTAACATCAAGAGGAATTTTCCCAAATCCTTGGGCAGCATCTGTATGAAAAAGAGCCCCATGTTCATGGGCCAGCTTAGCAATTTCTCGTATAGGTTGAAGAACACCAATCTCATTATTAACAGCCATTACAGAAACAAGCGCGGTTTTTGACGATAGGGCTTTTTTGAGATCGTTTATATCTATAATTCCATTTTTTTGAACGGGGAGGAAAATGACCTTGAATCCCTCTTGTTCAAGAACTTTAAGTGGCTCTAGAACAGCTTTATGCTCTGTTACCACACTAATAATTTCATATTTTCCTTGATTTTTTAAAGCGCGGCTAACACCTAAAATGGCGATGTTATCGGCCTCCGTTGCTCCAGAAGTAAAGATAATTTCTTGAGGATCTGCGTTTATAATGCTCGCAACTTGCGCTCTGGCTTGCTCAATAGCCTCATGGGATCGAGTTCCATAAACATGAGTCGTTGAATGGGGGTTGCCAAACTCTTTTGTAAAGTAAGGTAACATTGACTCTAAGACACGTGAATCTACAGGTGTTGTCGCTTGATAGTCTAAATAGATAGGATCAGCATTAACTTTTGTAGAAAGTAACCCTGCAAAGATGTAACAGATAAGCTTTTTTTTCACTGAATTACCTTTATTTTAATTTTAGTAACTTCCTAATTTACACCTTCAGCATGTTTTTGCAAATCAGTTCACTCATAACAAGCCATTCTATACCTGTAAGCGCTGAGAAAAATCTCTTTGTTTGCCTTGATTTTTAAGAATTTTAGTGTATTGTTGAGACTATTTCGTTTTTAAAAAGAGGTCTCATATAATGATTTTTTCGTATTTAAAGAAAGGCTATATTCTACTTTTTTTTATATTTCTGATTCTTTTTTCTCTTGGAATTTCTATAAAATTTATCAGTGATTCAAACCATATAAAAACAATAGTAAATAATTTAAGTAATCTTATCCAAATTACAAAAGCTAAAATAACAAGAGATGTTTTTCCGCCACTCGCTCTCGGATTTATGTATTTTAAAGGAATAATAGTCGAGCAAGATTTTGAAAAAGCTAAAAAATACTTTGAGCAAGCGGCTGAACAAGGAGATGAGAATGCAATGATGCTCCTTGGAGGTATGTATCTCCAAGGAAACGGTATCGAAAAAAATGAACAAAAGGCAGTTGAATGGCTTCAAAAAGCAGCAAAGAGAAATAATTTAGATGCTCAACTTATATTGGACATAATTTTTAACAAAAAACCAGGTAACGCTGTAATCCAAAACCACCATGAATATTTAATTCAAGAGGCAAATCAAGGAAATGTGGAAGCAGCTTCTTTGTTGGGAATACTGTATGCTAAAGGTGAATATTTTCCTCAGGATTTCAAAGAGGCTTTTAAATGGTTGTCTCAAGCGGCTGATCGAGGAGATTCTGAAGCCTTATTATTACTTTCAATGATGTACACTGAAGGAAAAGGTGTTGAGAAAAATATCTGCAAAGCCCTAGATTTAGTTGAAAAAGCCTTAGCTAAAAATGATTTATCAGAGAAGCTAAAGTCTACCGCTGAAAATCTTCTTAATGATTTGAGAATGTGTACTTCTACAAACGCTCCTGTGAATTAAAGAAATTATGATGGTTGCCCAGAAAGATCTTGACCCTTAGTTATCAAAGCCTCTGCACTATGAATTTCCAATTTGCGTGCTATACTTAGAAAAAAGAAAGGGGGAATGGATTGGGCGTGGATCCAGGGGTACACTATCTATATACGATTTTAGCCTTTTTAATGGCGGCTGTGGGGGTTGTGTTTCTCTTTCGGCGCATGAAGGCAAGCCCAGTTTTGGGGTATCTTGCAGCTGGTATGCTTGTCGGTCCCCATATGTTACAAATCATAAAAGATCCCACAGATACTCAGTTTTTAGGCGAAATTGGGGTTGTTTTCTTGCTATTTACTCTTGGGCTTGAGCTTCCTCTCCAGCGTTTGAACTCCTTAAAAAAATATGTTTTTGGTTTGGGGGTCCCCCAAGTTTTAATCACTGGGGCTCTTTTTGCTTTTATTGGTATGGCGGCTGGTTTTTCAAAAGAAGCTGCTATTTTAGTTGGCGGCGCTCTTTCCCTCTCTTCAACAGCCGTTGTATTGCAAGTTCTCAGTGATCGCCGCGAGATGGCCTCTCGTTTTGGGCGCATTTCTTTTTCTATTCTTTTATTTCAGGACATTGCAGTTGTATTCCTTCTCATCTTGGCGACGACCTTTAGTGGAAAAGAGGAGAGCCTTGTTGTAGCGCTCTCTTTTGCCATTATGAAGGCCTTGTTTGTGCTATTGGCCATTGGCGGTTTGGGGCGCCTTGTTTTTCGACCTCTCTATCGCGCAGTGGCTCAAAGCGGCAGTTCTGAACTTTTTATGGCGACCACCTTTTTAGTGATCCTGGGGACAGCCTTTCTAACTGAGTTTGCCGGGCTTTCTAGAGAATTAGGAGCCTTTTTGGCCGGAATCCTTTTGGCAGAGACTGAATATCGCCATCAAATAGAAGCCGATATTCAGCCTTTCCGAGGCCTTTTGCTGGGGGTTTTCTTTATGTCCGTGGGTATGGGCATTAATTTAGGAGTCTTTTTAAACTCAGTTTTGCTTGTTTCAGGACTTTTAGCCTTTGTCTTGGCCTTAAAAATTGTTGTTACTTTTGTTCTCTGCCGCTTCAATACTCTCAAGGTCTCCTTAGCTTTGCGTACATCTTTGTTGTTAGCAGGGGGAGGCGAATTTGTTTTCGTTATTTTTTCCCCCGGCGTTGCGCGAGATTTTTTGCCCCAAGGGTATGAGGATATTCTTTTCCTTGTGGTGATTCTTTCCATGGGAATTACGCCTCTTTTGGCCATTATTGGCAAATGGATTTCTGATAGGTTCTTAGTGCGAGAGGCTCATGCGGATCCTACTATTGAGGAAGAAGAAATTCGAGAGTTTCAAAACCATGTGATTGTTGCAGGTTTTGGACGTGTGGGGCAAATGCTAGGGGATTTATTGGCGTCACGTATGATACCTTTTGTAGCTATCGATACGGATATGCGGCGAGTAACTGAAGGAAGAGAAAAGGGATATCCTGTTTTTTTTGGGGATGCCAAGCAACTTAAGGTGATGCAATCTATTGGAGCCGCAAGAGCGAAGGTTGTTGTAATTACTCTCAACCAAGCCAACTCTTCTGTCCGGGTTGTGATGATGTTAAGACGCCGCTTCCCTGATTTGCCTATTTGTGTGCGGGTTAAAGATCATAAACACCATGAAAAACTGATGAAGTCGGGCGCTCGCCTTGTGGTGCCGGAGACAGTTGAGCCCACAGCTCAGTTAGCAACTTCCTTGCTTCATGTATTGGGAATGGCTCCTGAAGAAATCAGTCAGTTGGTTGATTCTTTCCGCAAGCAAAAATGGATGGTCAGTGTGGAGAAAAAAGCCGAGGAGTAAAAACTGTCTTTACGTAAGGGGAGATATACTCAAAAGATTTCAAGTTATCGGGCAGGCGCCCAAGGGTGAGTCCGATGAGCGTATTCTGATACGTGACAGAGGGCGAATCCCGCAGGGCAACGAACCCGGAGCTTGAAAGACGAAGAGTATAAACAGATGGCCTGTAAGCCGGGTTCTGTCCCTCCAAGGAGGGGAGAGGTATTCATCTGGGACGCTAAGTTACCTTGCGCCTCGTGCGACCGACCCGAATGACAACCTATA
>JAIESK010000032.1 GCA_019746105.1 Alphaproteobacteria bacterium | reverse complement strand
TTCATTTCATTTGAACGTTTCCGCATGCCATGTCGTTTACCGGCTTGAGCTGTTATGACTTTACCTGTCGCTGTTAGGCGAAAGCGCTTTTTAACGCTACTTTTTGTCTTTAACTTGGGCATTTTCTCACTCTCTAAAGTTGTATAAATTGGGCCTCTCTTGGAGGCGTTCTAGGTCGGCATGCCCGGGAAAAACTCCCTTGCCTGGCTAGATGCGAAAGCATTTATATCAGGGTGTTCTTGAAAGTACAAGAAAATTTCGTGCAAACTCGTCATGAAGTTGTTCCCTAGGGAACAACTTCAGAGAAAAACAAAGCAAGGTATCTTCACCTCTGATAAGGTGCACTACTTTTCATCCGATGGAAATAAGTCGCTATAGGCTTTTTCAAAAACTGTTAGATCGTCTGCTTTATATTGTTGAGCTAGGACGAGGTTTTCTGCCTTTTCTAAAAGGCGTTGTTCGTTTCTTTCGTCTAATTGCGTAAACAGCAAATGTGGAGATGTTCTTTTAAGATTTGAAAGAGTCATCCTTAACCTTGCACTACAAAATTGACTTTGCATAACCCGCATCTGCGCTTGATTGATCTCATCTTTACGACGCCGTGTCTCAGCGTTTCTTTCTGCAATAGCAATAATCTCATCAGCGTTTTTCTCTATAAATATTGTTGCTCTTCTGTCCTCGCGTAAGTGTTCTTGATTCTGAATGAGGGCAGTTGTACGGTTAGTAACCTCATCAGAAGAAAGTTTAAGTTTAAATACGTTAACAATGACACTAGATCTATCTTCAGGAGGAATAACTGTGGAAAGAGCCCCCCAACTTCGCTCAATGGTATCAAAGCGAGATTCATTATCGTCGGGGTTTGCTTTAAGAATTTCGCGCATAAGTTGTGAGAGTATTGTGTTAGGACCAGGAGCGGCCATCGTTATAAATGGGTCAATCCGCTCTACAACCAATTGTGCATTTCTCTCTAAATCATCAATCTTCACTTCAGCTACATCGCTTATCAAGCCATTAAGCTCCATATTAGCACCCATAATATTATATATATGATATACCCCTCGAACATACTGAATGAGTGACGGCATGATGGTTACTCGCCTTTCAATTTCCCCAGGCTCAAGTTTAAACAGGGATTTAATAACTTTAGGACGGGAATAATAACTATTTGTTAAAAGAACTTCTTCATTCTTTTTGAGCCTATCTGCACGATCCAAGATCTCTTGTGAAGGAAGCGAAAGCGCAAAGTCAATAAGATCCTCTGAATCGGTCAATCTAAATTGATTCAATGAAGAACCTTTAGGATTCACAAGCCCCTTAGCCTTCAGAAGGTCCCAATTATCAGGCATGAAAGTAAAGAGGCTCTCCACCATCTTATTAATGGCAGCTCCACGAGCATCAATCTCTAAAACGGGAAGTTCAAGGGCTCTAGTGCTAACATTAAACACATCAAGGAAATGGCTCCTTGCTTCTTCTGGAGGGTAATTAGTGCTAAAAACAGACGTTGCGAAATTTCTCTTGATAGCCTCTGCACGAGCTTGGAATTCTTCCGAAGAAATCCCTTCAGAAACGCTCCGCATTTTTGCCATGGTCTCTTCATTCACCGAAGAGTAAAAATCACACATTGCATTGTCAGAATCTACAATTGTTCTTAGGAGCGTAGCATCAGAACTCGTCATGAACTGTACTGATCTTAATTCTTCAGGTTCTTGACTTGACGAAGAGGCTGAAACGGGCAAAGGTCTGGCTGGCATTACTGAGCGCTCATCATTCTCTTGATCAGCTGCATGTCCCGCCTTAGGGAAGAAGATAACGCTCGTTGCCAACAAGGTTAATTGTAATTTCTTTAATACATTCATCTTACTCTCCATATGATTTACATATTATGGCTACAGCGTATTTTAATCTATCTCAACTAATTTTTATTTATTTCATGCAACTCAATCCACGAGATGTCAAAAAATTACTAGAATATTTGAGCACATAAGAGAGTTTCAAAGAAAGCATGACTTAGAGAAATATTTTAAAAACTATTCCCTTGCAGCTTTAAGCATCTCTTCAGGAGAGAATTTAAACACTATATCACGTAAATACTTATAATGAGGGTTAATTTTACGATTAAGAATTTTAACATTTTTCTTTAGCATATATATCTTCATTTGAAGGAGTTGTTTTTTTATTGTAGATTTCTTCGTTTTTTTACTTCTCAAAGTATCTATCTGAGAATCAAGGCCTTGAATTTTATACTCAAGCTTTTGTTTTTTTAATCTTCTCTTAGCTATTTTTTCTAATAACTTATCAAGATTAAAATCTTCTCTTCTTAACATAAATATATTTAAAAGGGCCGTAACTTCATTCGTAGGTTTTAAACTTGCACTTTCTTTCTTTTTTTCAATATAATAACTTATAGTAAGACTTAATAAATTAAGCTCTTCCTTAAGATTAATTCCTCCAAAACATGACCCCTTAAGGCTTGGGTTCGCTCCATAAAGTAAAGCCCGAGCCCTTAAAGGATCTAAAACATCTTCTAAGTGGAAACTCGATGAATCTCCTGCTGCTAAGGGTGGATTTTTATACCCTCCCCACTTAATAATTTTATTAAAGTCAGCTCCTTTTTTTGCAAGTTCGTCAATAATTTCAAGTCGATCCTCAAGGGGCACATTTTGAGAAACTTCAGGGTATCGAGGATCTAAAGCCACATGCGGCAATGTGTAAATCTGGCGATATCCCCAAACTACTAGCGCTTTATCGTTCACATCCTCTACTACTGATAAAAATTTGCTTACTAAATTTCGTTTGCCAAGAGAGATGGCTAAGGCCAAAGGATTCGTCTGATTATAATAAATAGGTGTAATCTTCTCATCTTTAAATTTAAGGGAAGCTGGCCCCACTTTTGACGTTAGTTGGGTATTATCTAATTCATCTCCACTTTTTAAACTACACAAATAGGTTAAATTTAAATACTTAGAAACAATACCATATCGCTTTGCAGGAGCCGCCGAATCAAATTCTTTTTCCACAGTTAACAAATAATCATCAATAGGGCCCGCTTGTGTTTTTAAAGTTGATATTAAAAAAGAGATTACTACGAATGATTTTAAAAGTGGAATAATTTTTTTCATTACTTTCACCAATATTTAATAAATAAATTTTAACAGACGCTAGATACAACGATAGTATTTAACTTGTGAACTAGCTTTCAGCGTTTTGTCAACCATAAATTCAAAAAATATTTAAAGAATGCATCATTTGGAGAAATATTTTAAAAACCAGTCCCTTGCAATTTCAGCCATTTCTTCAAGAGTTCCCACCTCTTCAAACAAGTGGGTTGCTCCTTTTATAATCACAAGTTCTTTTGGACACCTGAGTTGTGAAAGAACTTTTTCATTTAACTCAGTCACAACCCCATCAAATCCTCCCACAAGCAAAAGAGTTGGTGCCTTCACTTTAGGAAGATGGGAATGAGCTAAATCAGGACGCCCCCCACGAGAAACAATGGCCCTGATAAGGTGAGAGGTGCGCGTTTCAGCAATCAAGGCCGCAGCAGCCCCCGTGCTTGCACCAAAGTACCCGAGGTTCAAATGTTTCGTTGTTGAATTTTTCACAGCCCAGTCAGTCGCCTTTTCTAAACGCTCAGCAAGAAGTTCTATATCAAAACGAAGCTCTCGCGTGCTTTCGTCAACCGTTTCTTCTTCTGCGGTTAACAAATCAAAGAGTAATGTTGCGATGCCCGCCTCATTCAAGACCTGGGCCACATATCGATTTCGAGGACTTTTACGGCTACTTCCGCTTCCATGAGCAAACAACACGAGCCCATGCGCATTTTTCGGGATCGTCAGCTCTCCCTCAAGATTGAGTTTACCAATAGGTATTTTTACAAGGGATTCCTCCAGCACGGCTCATCTCTCTTTATTTTTAGAGTACAGCAAATATACCAGATTTTAATTTCAAAAGTCTTAATTAAGCCGCACTGGAGGAGTCAATCTTA
Organism: Alphaproteobacteria bacterium; assembly: GCA_019746105.1. GTDB lineage: Bacteria > Pseudomonadota > Alphaproteobacteria > UBA9655 > UBA9655 > UBA9655. The sequence goes on along the minus strand of JAIESK010000032.1, from coordinate 28,377 downwards.
TCCAAAACGTCTCCTGAGATCAGCTCAAAACGTCCTTGGGAAGATTTGAGAATGAGGAGCCCCTCTTCCGTAATGCCTTCAAAAGTACCTGTAAAGGTTTTCTTACCACAATCAAAGGTAATGGTTTGCCCTAGGCGAGCAGCGCGCTTCATCCACAACCCATGAATGGGCGCAAATCCTTCTTTTTTCCAAAGAGAAATGTAACGATCCAGGGAAGAAGCCACACTGTGCACAATATCTTGGAGAGAAAAATAAATTCCCTCACTTTCAAAGGAAGTTGCTGGGAAGCGTGTCTCTTCAGGGTAAGACTTCAAATTCAACCCACACCCAATCAAATAGGCCGTTTTTCTTTTTTCAGGAAGGGTTAGCGCTTCGAGCAAAAGCCCCCCCACTTTTTTCCCATTGAGAAGAATATCATTCGGCCATTTATAGGTGAGAGTTTCTGTAGGGGGCATAAGAGCGCAAATCTCTTCCCCTATAGCAACGCAAGCCACAAAGGAAAGTTGAGCGGACTCTGACAAAGGAAGGGTCGAATAGGTAGCATAGGTAAGGTGTAGGTTACCCACGGTTGAGCCCCACACACGCCCACGCCGACCGCGCCCTTCATCTTGTCGAGACGCTACAATAACTGTGCCTTCTTCCGCTCCCAACAACACCCGTGAACGGGCCTCATCCATCGTACTATTCAGAACGTCAAAAAAATAAAAAGATGTCATAAACCCCTTTTAAATTGGAAGAGCGAGAGCTGCTCGCTGAGCAAGTTCAAGAACTCCGTTGGGAAACAAAAAGAATATTAAAATAATAGCAGCACAGACATTCAATACAACCATAATTTCTGATGATAAAACAAGAAGTTGTCCGTGGGACGCTGAAGGTACTGCCGGAAGCGCATCAAAGTACATCACTTTGACGATTTTCAGATAATAATAAGAAGCCACAACTGAAGTCAGCCCCCCTATAATTGCCAGGTAAAAAAGCCCCGCTGAAATCGCTGCTTTAAAAACGTACAATTTTGCAAAAAATCCAGCAAGAGGTGGAATCCCAGCCATGGAAAACATAAAAACCGCCAAAACAAAACTTAACCTTGGATGAAGAAGGGAAATCCCCCTTAAATCTTCCATTTCCTGAACACCTTCCGGAGTCTTGCCTTTTAGGGACAAAAGACAGGCAAAGGTGCCAATAAACATGACAAGATAAATCGTCAGATAAACAAAAACGGATTGAATTCCCTCATCATTTCCAGAAGCAATTCCCATCAAAACATACCCCATTTGACCGATCGCGCTATAGGCTAAAAGCCGCTTTAAGTCGGTCTGCCCTAGAGCTGCAAAAGCACCCACAATCATAGAGGCGGCTGATATAAAAACTACCAAAGATTGCCATTCTCCATAAAGCACAAGAAAAGGTGATACCATAAGGCGCAAGAAAACAACCATGGCTGCAACTTTAGGCACACCGCCAATAAACGCCGTGATGGGGGTAGGACATCCCTGATAAACATCGGGCGTCCACATATGAAAAGGAACGGCTGATACTTTGAAGGCAAGGGCGGCCATAATAAAAATAAGACCCACAAAAAGACTTAAAGAAAGATCATTCACACTTTCTGCTCGAATAACAGAGGCGACAATGTCGAAATTCGTGGCTCCCGTAAAGCCATACATAAGGCTTATACCGTAAAGGAAAAGCCCAGTTGCAAAAGCACCTAAGATAAAATATTTCAACGCTGCTTCAGAAACGCGGGGATGATCACGATGAAGGGCGGCAAGCACGTAAAGGGACAGCCCTTGCATCTCCATCCCTACAAACAAAATAATAAAATCATTGGCTTCTACCATCAAAAGCATGCCGAGGGTCGCCAATAAAACAAGAGGCGTGTATTCAAAGGAGGTCAGATTTTCCTTCATCATAGAAGGCACCGACATGGCCAGAGTTCCTATGGAGCCTAAAAGAATCAAAACCTTTGCAAAGAAGATAAAATCATCTTGTTTAATTTGTCCTTCAAAGGTCACCCAAGACTGCCCTGCTTCATTTTGAAAAATTAAATAAAACAGAGCGAGACCTAACGCCACCAACCCATAATGAACAGAGCGACGAAAAGACATTTTTTTAACAAAAGAGCCTTCCATCAAAATAAAAAGAGCTGAAAGAGCCAATAATACTTCAGGAGGAATCAAACTAAAGTCTGGCATGTAAAATTCGGCCATCTTTTTATTGCCCTTTCCTTAGCAAGGCCACTTCAAGGGATTTTTTTGAATCAACCAAAAGATTCCCATCCACTTCAAGAGCTAAATTAAATTGATCAATCACCTTTGCTACAGATGCCTCAGCCAGGATCAAAACCGGCATGGGGTAGAGTCCAAAAATGAGGACACTGGCCGCAAGCGGGCCAAATACTATCTTCTCGCGCCAATCGAGATCTGTGAGCTCTTTAAGCTTGGGGTTAGAAAGCTGACCAAAAACAACCCTCCGATAGAGCCAAAGAGCATAGGCAACGCCCAAAACCATACCAGTCGCAGCCAAAAGAGTGGCCCATGTATTGACTTGGAAAGCACCCAGAAGAATAAGAAACTCACCCACAAATCCACTGGTTCCAGGAAGACCAATGGAAGCCAAAATAAAAAACATAAAGAAGATCGCATAGCGGGGCATGATGTGAACGATCCCCCCATAATCAGCAATTTCTCGACTATGGAGACGGTCATAGACAACGCCTACACAAATAAAGAGAGCAGCAGAGACAAGACCATGGCTCACCATTTGCATAATGGCCCCTTGAATGCCTTGAGCATCGGCCGTGAAAATCCCTAAGGTCACAAATCCCATATGAGCCACTGAGGCATAGGCAATCAGTTTTTTCATATCTTTCTGCGCCAGGGCGACAAGAGAGGTATAGATAATCGCGATAATACTGAGAGTAAAAACCATAGGCGTAAAGTAAGAAGAAGCTTCAGGAAACATAGAAAGCGAAAACCGAATAAATCCATATCCGCCCATTTTCAAAAGAACACCCGCTAAAATGACAGACCCTGCCGTTGGGGCTTCCACATGAGCATCTGGGAGCCAAGTATGAAGAGGCCACATGGGAATTTTGACCGCAAAGGAAGCAAAGAACGCAAGCCATAGCCACGTTTGAATCTGAGGATCAAAAGGCGTCACAAGAGCAGCAGGAATTGAACTGCTTCCTACTTCAAAATAGATGTAGATGATGGCCAATAAACTCAAAATGGAGCCCAAAAGGGTATAGAGAAAGAATTTAAAGGCCGCATAAATGCGATTGGACCCTCCCCAAATGCCAATGATCAAAAACATGGGGATGAGCACACTTTCAAAGAAAAGATAAAAGAGAATAAAATCAAGGGCTGAAAACATACCCAGCAAAAAGGTTTCCAAGACCAAAAAGGCTACCATATATTCGGGAACTTTATTTTGGATAGACGTCCAGCTTACCAGTACGCAAAGGGGAATGAGAAAGGCAGAGAGAAGAAACAAAGGCAAAGAAATACCATCCAACCCTACATGGTAACCCATATTTAAGAGAGGCATCCATTGAAATTTATCCTGGAGCTGAAACTCAGAAGATGAGGCATCAAAGTTCCACCATAAAGTTATAGCAAGCCCTAATGTCACAAGGGAGGTCCACAAGGCCACCCAGCGCGCATTCATCGCAAGGGAGGTTTGCTTATTCCCCCAGTTCAAAAGAATAGCAAATGCTCCCAGAAGAGGGAGGAAAATGGTGATACTCAGTAGAGGAAGTGATGTCAACATTCTTTCCCTTTATCCCCAAAAATACCAAGCCATCATGAAGGTAATCCCAATAATCATGGCAAAAGCATAGTGATACACATATCCTGTTTGCAGGCGGCATAAGAAACCTCCGCTTGCCAGGCTCAAAAACCCAAGGCCATTCGGACCAAGTCCATCAATAATCTCTTGATCCCCTTCCTCCCAAAGAACCTGACTTGTCTTAAGAGTCGGCGTGACAAACATCCAATTATAAAGCTTGTCGAAATACCATTGATGATACAAAAAGTTATAGAGGTATTTAAAAGTTTGAGAAAGTTTTTCTGGTAACGAGGGAGCAAATTGATACAAAAGGTACGCGATGGCAATGCCAAAAAAGGCTGCAATCGTGGGCGCCCAATGAACCCATTCTACGACGTGGTGAGCAGCTTCAATCACCTCATCTTGCGGCAATACAAAAATAGCCATCCCCCAAAATGTGGTCTCCTCTCCAACGAAGAGGAGATCTAGAAGACTTCCGGAAAAAACAGATCCTATGGCAAGGATAATAATGGGAACCAGCATAATGATAGGTGATTCATGAATATGGCCCATTACCACGTCATCTGCTCTTGGTTTTCCATTAAAAGTGAGTAGAAGAAGGCGCCAGGCATAAAAAGCTGTCAAAATGGCGGCAAACATACCACCCCAAAAAGCAATATGCCCCACAGGTAACTGAGAAACCCAATCCGCCTCTAAAATTATATCTTTTGAATAAAATCCGGCAAAGAAAGGAATTCCAGCAAGCGCTAAACTTCCCACCCACATTACCGCATAGGTGACAGGAATAAACTTCCAAATACCGCCCATTTTTTGAATGTTATGCTCATCAGACATAGCGTGAATCACCGAACCTGCTCCTAGAAAAAGGAGGGCTTTGAAGAAAGCATGGGTGGTCAAATGAAACATAGATGCGCTATAGGCAGAAAGCCCAGCAGCCATAAACATATATCCCAATTGACTACAGGTAGAATAGGCAATGATGCGCTTAATATCATTTTGCACACAAGCAATGGTTGCCGCCATAATAGCTGTAAAGGTGCCGATGAGGGTAATAAACTCTCGCGCCAAAGGAGCATACTCTAAGATGGGCGAAATGCGAACAATTAAGAAAACCCCAGCCGTCACCATAGTTGCCGCATGGATTAGGGCTGAGACCGGCGTTGGACCTTCCATAGCATCAGGAAGCCAAGTATGGAGGCCGATTTGAGCCGATTTTCCCATGGCACCAAAAAAGAACAAAAATGAGGCCAAGGTTAATGCAGGAATCTGCCAATTTAAAAAAGTGATTGTCTCTTGTTGGTGCTCTTCCACAATTTCAAAAACCGCAAGAAAATCAAGGGTCCCAAAAAGGCTAAAGATGATGATAATGCCAAGAACAAACCCAATGTCTCCAATTCTATTGACCAAAAAAGCCTTAATAGCTGCCGCATTGGCACGTTCCCGATCATACCAATATCCGATCAAAAGATAGGAACATAGACCCACCCCTTCCCATCCAAAAAACATTTGTAGGAAATTAGGGGCCGTCACTAAAGTCAGCATGAAAAAGGTAAAGAGACTTAAATACCCCATAAAGCGCGGAATGCTAGGATCGCCCTTCATATAGCCAATAGAATAAAGATGAACCATAAAAGAAACCAGAGTCACAACGGCCATCATAACAAGGCTTAGACTATCAATTTGAAGTCCCCATGCAACGTCAAATAATTCTACATGAATCCACGTGAACAGAGAGACAACTAGAGTCTCCTCCTTTAATCCCATCTTAAAGAAGAGATAAATAGCAAGAGAAGTCGAGATGCCCATTAAAGCAGAGGTGGAAATTTGAGAAAAACGATCTCCTAATTTTTCGCCAAGGCCGCCTGCGAGGACAAATCCCAGAAGCGGTAAAAAAACAATGAAGAGGGCAAGTGTAGTCATCTTTTAACCCTTCATCAGGGGGGCTTCCCCTACAGAAATAGCACCGCGATTACGGAAATAAACAACAAGAATAGCAAGACCAATGGCTGCTTCAGCCGCCGCCACCGTCAGTACAAAAAGAGAAAATACTTGCCCTACCAAATCACCAAGGTATTGAGAAAAGGCCACAAAGTTTATGTTTACTGCAAGAAGAATAAGTTCAATGGACATTAATATGACGATCACATTACGACGATTCAAAAAGATGCCAATACTCCCAATCGCAAAAAGGAGCGCTGCTACAATTAGATAATGATCGAGGCTTATAATCACTTATTTTTCCCTCAAACTCCTGATCCGCTTGGGATATCCACAAGTCGCAAACTGTCTTTAGCTTGCCGAGCCTGCTGATCCCCAACTTTTTGTCTCCGTACACCTTCTCGATGACGCAAGGTTAAAACAATGGCACCGATCATCGCCACAAGTAAAATGAGCCCGGCTCCCTGAAAAGCAAGAGCATAATGGGTATATAACAGATTTCCTAAAGCTTGTGTATTCGAAACATTGAGACCCGCCATCGGCGCTGTGGTTAAATCAAAGGCTTCCGGAGAAGTGTGCCATCCAATCCCCATGAGAAGTAATTCTGCCAACAGAACGCCGCCGATAAAGGCACCGATAAGGGAATAGCTTCTAATATTTTGGCGAATCTCTCCTAAATCAATATTCAACATCATTACAACAAAAAGGAAAAGAACCGCAACAGCCCCTACATAGACCACAACCAAAATCATAGCGAGGAATTCGGCACCAGCGAGGATAAAAAGGCCAGCTGCATTGAAAAAGGCAACAATTAAAAAGAGAACCCCATGAACCGTATTCCTTGAAGTCACCACCATAAGGGCGGCTGTTAAAAGTACGCCTGAGAAAACATAAAAAAGAAGGGCGGTTATGTTGATCATTATTTTCCTCGACAATTAAAAAAAGATCCTGAGCTCGCCCTAAAAGGGCTCCTCAGGATGACAAAACCGGTAGAACATGAGGAGTATGTCATCCTGAGACCTTGAGCGTAGCGAGAGGGACTCAGGATCTTGATTACATCCGCTGGTATACTCTGGTTCATCCCTACCTCCCCAAGGCTTCTCGTTCAAGACGTTCAGCAATTTCAACTTCCCAACGATCCCCATTGGAGAGAAGTTTATCTTTATCATAATAAAGTTCTTCTCGCGTTTCCGTTGAAAATTCAAAATTAGGACCTTCCACAATGGCATCCACGGGGCACGCTTCCTCACATAGTCCACAATAAATACATTTTGTCATATCAATGTCATAGCGGGTTGTGCGGCGGCTTCCATCTTCCCGCTCCTCGGCTTCAATGGTAATGGCTTGAGCAGGACAAACAGCCTCGCAAAGTTTGCAGGCAATACAACGTTCCTCCCCATTGGGATAGCGCCGAAGAGCATGCTCACCGCGAAAGCGGACGGACAAGCTGCCTTTTTCATAAGGATACATTAAGGTCACTTTTTTCTTAAACATGTACCTTAAGGTTAAATACATGCCGGAGATGAGATCTACCAGAAAGAAGGTTTTAAAAACCTTAAAGAAGGGATGAGAGGTTATCTTCATGCCTTGATCACTCCTAACATAACAACGACAGAGGCTGTGATCATAACCCACGCAAGGGAGAAAGGAAGGAAAACCTTCCACCCCAAATGCATCAATTGATCATAACGGTAGCGAGGGAACGTGGCTCTTACCCATAAAAATATAAAGAGAAGAAAAGATACTTTTAAGAAAAACCAAACGACACCCGGAATCAAAGTGAAAGGAGCCATATCAAGAGGAGGCAACCATCCGCCAAGAAAGAGAATTGTCCCCATGGTACTCATCAAAATCATATTGGCATACTCACCGAGGAAAAAGAGGGCAAAGGTCATGGAAGAATATTCAACGTTATAACCTGACACGAGTTCTGCTTCCGCTTCAGGCAAATCAAAAGGAGCTCGATTGGTTTCGGCAAGAGCAGAAATGATAAAAATAACCGCCATGGGCAAATGGGGAATCACGTACCAAAGGCCCTTTTGGCTTTCCACAATACTCGTTAGATTCATGGACCCTGCGGAGAGTAAAACCGCGATAATCACAAGACCGATGGAAACTTCATAGGACACCATTTGGGCCGCTGACCTTAAAGCTCCCAGAAAGGCATATTTGGAGTTACTCGCCCAACCGGCGATAATGATTCCATAAACGCCAAGAGAAGAAATGGCAAAGAGATAAAGAACGCCTACATTGATGTTAGCAATGACCCACCCGGGGCTAAAGGGAATAACGGCCCAAGCAGACAAACTTAATCCAAAGGTAATCAGGGGAGCTACGAGAAAAATCAGTGGGTTTGCCCGAGTAGGAATGATGGTTTCTTTATGGAGCAACTTTAGCCCATCGGCAAAGGGTTGCAAAAGGCCAAACCATCCCACAACGTTGGGCCCAACTCTTAACTGCATGGCAGCAATAACTTTTCGTTCCACAAGGGTTAAATAAGCAACCGCTAATAGCAAGAGAACCACTATCAAAATGATAGTGCCGACAAGAGGCAGAAGGGACAAAAGAGCGTCAAGCATGAACCTTCTCCTGTCCTAAAATTTGTTGAACGCATTTGGCCATGGTCCTGGAATGACGAGAGATAGAATCCGTCATATAAAAGTTCTGGATGGCAAATTCAAAAGGAGCAGGATTTACATTACCCTCTCGACCAAAAGGCTTCCATGATGAAGGTTGAATACGATCCACTTCATCAAAAAGAGGATTCACTTCAACAAGCCTTGCCTGAATTTCCTTAGGAGTTACATAAGGTAAGGACAATCCTAGCTTATCGGACAATGCTTTAATAATCTTCCAATCTTCCTTTGCTTCACCCGGAGGAGGCGTCGCTTTCAAGGTTCTCTGAACTCTCCCCTCTGTGTTAACGTAAGTACCTTCTTTTTCCGTATAGGCACAACCAGGAAGGATCACATCAGCCACTGTAGCTCCTCGATCTCCATGATGACCTTGATAAATCACAAAGGTAGATTCAAGGGAATTCACATCAATTTCATCGGCAGCTAATAAATAAACCACCTCAATTTTTTTCTTCTTTGCAGCCTCTAATATCTTCTGAGTTCCATAACCTTTAGGACCCGGAACAAAACCCAAATCAAGGCCAGCCACCCGGCTAGCGGCTGTTTGCAAAACATTAAACCCATTCCAGGCTTTTTGAACAAAGCCGTACTTATCTGCGATTTCTTGAGTTAACCGTAGAATAACGTCTCCATCAGGACGTTTTAAACCACCTTGGCCAAGAATCAGCATTGGCTTTCTTGCGGCCTTTAAAGCAGAACAGATAGGGTGTTTTCCCTTCAAAATTTTTTCAAGGATTTGCGGATCATTTCCAAGATCCTTTACAGGATAACCCAAGGGATAAACGGGACCAATGGAGGCCACAGGCAAATTATTAAAGAGGTAATTTTTCCGAATACGTGCATTAATCAAAGGCGCTTCCCACCGTGGGTTGGTGTCAATCAAGAGGCAAAAATCGGCCTGCTCAATGCCCGCAATTGTTGTGTTGAAAAGGTAACTACACCGTGGCCCCACGCCTACAGAGCTGCCTTCTTGACGGCAATCAATGTGGGGCGATCCCAGGGACGTCATCAAATCCTTAAGAGCGACCATGGCTTCCGCATCCACCATATCGCCGGCAAGAGTTGCAATATGATTTCCAGGGACATGTTGCAAACGATCGGCAATCAAAGAGAATGCTTCTTTCCAACCCACGGGATGAAGCAGTCCATCCTCTCCACGCGCATAAGGTTGATCAAGGCGTTGATATTTTAGGCCATCATAAGCAAAGCGAGTTTTATCGGAAATCCACGTTTCATTGACTTCGTCATTTTGCCGCGGCAAAATTCGCATGACTTCCCGCCCTCGCGTATCTACACGAATGGCTGACCCCACCGCATCAAATACATCAATAGAAGGTGTGTGAGACAACTCCCAAGAACGGCCTTTAAAACTATAGGGTTTAGAAGTCAAGGCACCCACAGGACAAATATCGATCAGATTCCCTGAAAGCTCTGAGGTAATGGTCTTTTGAACGTAGGTTCCAATCTCCATATCCTCGCCTCGACCCATGGCCCCCAATTCAGGAATACCCACAATTTCGCTAGAAAAACGCACGCACCGAGTACATTGAATGCACCGATTCATCGCTGTTTCAATCAGGGGACCGAATTCTTTATCGGGCACAGCCCGCTTATTAAGATCAAAGCGACTGGAACTTCTACCATAAGCCATGGTGATGTCTTGTAAATCACACTCCCCTCCCTGATCACAAATGGGACAATCGAGGGGGTGGTTGATCAAAAGGAATTCTAAAACACCTTTACGAGCCTTTTCCACCATAGCTGAGTTGGTATGAACAACCATGCCTTCACAAACAGGCATGGCACAACTGGCCACAGGCTTTGGCGTGTTTTTGACCTCCACAAGACACATACGACAATTGCCCGCAATGGAGAGCTTAGGATGATAACAAAATACAGGAATTTCAACGCCTGCTTCTGCTGCCGCTTGAAGGACTGTCATTCCTTCAAGAACTTCAATTTCTTTATCATCAATCACAAGCTTGGGCATTTTTATTCTCTAAGCTATACGGTTTATTTTAAGACGTCGTTCAAGTTCAGGGCGGAAATGACGGATCAACCCTTGAACAGGCCATGCAGCTGCATCTCCTAATGCGCAAATAGTATGTCCTTCAATTTCATAGGTGACTTCTTCTAAGACATCAATATCTTTAGGACTTCCTATACCGTCAGCAAGACGACTAAGCATGCGCCAAATCCAGCCCGTTCCTTCTCGGCAAGGGGTGCATTGCCCGCAACTTTCATGCATATAAAATTTAGACAAACGTGCAATCGCACGAACAATATCCGTTGATTTATCCATGACAATTATTCCCCCCGTACCGAGGCCACTTTTGACCTCCGCAAGGGACGTAAAATCCATCAAGACCTTCTCGCACACATCTTTTGGAATCAAGGGAACAGAGGAGCCCCCAGGAATTACGGCCAAAAGATTATCCCAACCTCCTCGCACGCCACTGCCATATTTTTCAATCAGCTCTTTAAGAGGAATTCCCATAGCCTCTTCCACATTGCAGGGCGTATTCACATGACCGGAGAGGCAATAAATTTTTGTCCCTGCATTGTTGGAGGTTCCAATGCCCCCAAACCAAGACGCCCCTCGGCGCAAAATGGTGGGGACAACCGCAAGGGTTTCAACGTTATTCACAATGGTAGGGCAACCATAAAGTCCTACAATAGCCGGAAAAGGAGGCTTGAGGCGCGGCATGCCTTTGCGTCCTTCGAGGCTTTCTAAAAGCGCCGTCTCCTCACCGCAGATATAAGCCCCGGCACCGCGATGAACATAAAGATCAAAATCCCAGCCCGATTTAGCGGCATTTTTTCCCAAAAGGCCGGCCTTATAAGCCTCAGCAATGGCTTCTTCTAGATGATTGGCTTCCGTATAAAATTCTCCACGAACGTAAACGTACCCCACATGGGCCCCAATAGCGACGGCAGCAATAAGAGCCCCCTCTATCAACTTATGAGGTTCAAAGCGCAGGATATCCCGATCCTTACAAGTCCCGGGTTCGCTTTCATCCGCATTGACAACCAAATACCGCGGCGTTTTACCATCATCAGGAGGCATAAAACCCCACTTGCGCCCGGTAGGAAAACCCGCCCCTCCCCTGCCCCGCAGGCCAGAAGCTGTGATTTCTTGTATAATCCAGTCTTTCCCCTTTGCAATAAGCGCCTTTGTTTTATCCCAGTCGCCCCGTGCTTCTGCACCTTTCAAGCGCCAATCGTGGATCCCATAGAGGTTGATGAAAATGCGATCACTTGCCTTTAGCATTGGCCCTCCTTCTCTCAGGAGCCGAGCCCTGCCGTCCTATGGCAGAGCCAGGTTTGACCGGTCGATCAGCTTTTAAATCTTCTAAAATTTTGAGGAAACTTTTCTCATCGAGATCTTCAAAATAATCGTCATTAATTTGCACCACAGGAGCATTAGTACAGGCTCCAATGCATTCAACTTCTGTGAGAGTGAAGAGTCCATCCTTGGTCGTTTCCTTATTTTCAATACCTAAATGGCGCTGACAAACACCTTTTAAATCTTCACTCCCTCGCAACATGCAAGGTGTTGTTCCGCATATCTGAAGATGATACTTGCCCATGGGCTTCAGATTAAACATGGTATAAAAGGTAGCCACCTCATAACCACGAATCAAGGAAACCTCTAGCATTTCCGTTATAGCTTCTAGGGCTTCTTTGGGAAGCCAACCCCCACATTGGCGCTGAGCCAACTCAAACAGCGGTAAAATTGCACTAGCTTTTCGATCAGGCGGATAGTGAGTCAAGATTTCCTTGACGCGCTCTTCATTTTCCTTTGAGAACTTAAAAGCTGTCACCGATCAATCTCCCCAAAAACAATATCCAAGGACCCAATAATACTTGGCACATCCGCCAGCATATGCCCTTTGGCCATGAAATCAAAAGCCTGCATAAAGGCAAAGCTGGGCGGCCTTATTTTACAGCGATAGGGCTTATTGCTTCCATCGGACACAAGGTAAACACCGAACTCTCCCTTGGGTGCCTCCACGACCGTATAGGTTTCCCCTTTGGGGACATGATAGCCTTCTGTATAAAGCTTAAAGTGATGGATCAGCGCCTCCATAGAGGTTTTCATTTTTGCACGAGGGGGCGGTGTTACTTTATAGTCATCCACCTTCACAGGACCTTCCGGCATCTTCTCGAGGCATTGCTTTATAAGCCGAACGCTCTGGCGCATTTCTTCCATCCGCACTAAATAACGATCATAGCAGTCACCATTTTGTCCTACAGGAATAAAGAACTCCAGCTGATCATAAACTTCATAGGGTTGATTACGCCGCAAATCCCAAGCCACATTAGAAGCACGCAACATAGGTCCCGTAAACCCCCAATCCAGTGCTTGCTCAGCGGTAACAACGCCGATGTTCACAGTACGCTGTTTAAAAATACGATTATCCGTCAACAGACCTTCCAAATCGTCAATCACCTTAGGGAAACGGTTTGCAAAAGCCATAATGTCTTCTGCTAAGCCTGGTGGCAAATCCTTATGTACACCTCCGGGACGGAAATAGTTGGCATGAAGACGCGCCCCGGAAACCCGCTCATAAAAGCCCATTAAGACCTCTCGCTCTTCAAACCCCCATAAAAGCGGTGTCATGGCTCCCACATCGATAGCCATGGTGGTGATGTTCAAAAGATGGTTTAAAATGCGGGTGATCTCACAAAACAAAACGCGGATATATTTGGCCCGCATGGGGATTTCAAGACTGAGTAATTTCTCAACAGCGAGTGCAAACACATGCTCTTGAGCCATAGGGGAGACATAATCTAAACGATCAAAATAAGGAATGGCTTGAAGGTAAGTTTTGTACTCGATAAGCTTTTCTGTTCCCCGATGAAGAAGCCCAATGTGGGGGTCAGCCCGTTCAACCACCTCACCGTCCATCTCAAGAATGAGGCGTAAAACTCCGTGGGCCGCGGGATGCTGAGGCCCAAAGTTCATGGTATAGCTTTGCTTTTGAGGGGCGCCCTTTTCCATCAGCTCTCCTCCTGAACAGCGCTGACTTTAACAGCCGTCTCCATCCCTTCCCAAGGACTTTCGAAATCAAAGGTTCGAAAGGCTTGGGGCAGTTTCACGGGCTCATAAACAACTCGCTTTTGTTCTTCATCATAGCGCACCTCTACATAGCCCGTAAGCGGGAAATCCTTGCGCAGAGGATAGCCTTCAAAACCATAGTCTGTTAGGATGCGCCGCAAATCAGGATGATCTTCAAAGGGAATGCCATAAAGATCAAAGACTTCCCGCTCCCACCAATTGGCACAATTATAAACTGATGTTACGGAAGGAACGGGCATCCCCTCTTCCACCTGAACTTTGATACGAAGACGCCAATTACGGACAAGACTTAAGAGGTGATAGACCACATCAAAGCGCGGCTCACGGCCCAGATAATCTACCCCACATACGTCCATCAATTGAGAAAATTGAAAGGTTTCCGAATCTCGCAAATAGATCAAAACTCGCGCAATGGCAGGTCGCTCCACGATAAGAGAAAGTTCTCCCTTTTCGACCGTCCAAGATACCAAATCCGTCTCAATTTCCTCTTCAATAAGGCGCCCTAAATCTTCAAGAGTGCGTGGAATGGCCATCCTTTATCCTCGCACAAAATGTTTTTCGCGTTGAATTTTTCGTTGCAACTGTAAGATGCCGTAAAGCAATGCTTCTGCCGTTGGCGGACATCCAGGCACATACACATCGACGGGCACAATACGATCACACCCACGGGTCACCGAATAAGAGTAGTGATAATATCCACCCCCATTAGCACAAGATCCCATGGAAATCACATAACGAGGTTCAGCCATTTGGTCGTACACTTTGCGCAAGGCTGGCGCCATTTTATTGGTCAGTGTTCCGGCCACAATCATCAAATCCGCTTGGCGGGGACTGGGCCGAAAGACCACGCCAAAGCGATCCAAATCATAGCGAGCCGCCGCTGTTTGCATCATCTCAATCGCACAGCAGGCAAGACCAAAAGTCATAGGCCATAAGGATCCGGATTGCGCCCAAGCGGCCACCTTATCCAATTGGGTGACAACAAAGCCTTGCTGAGTGATTTCTTGATTTAAAGTCTCCAAGAGAACATCAGGACTAACCCCCTCAGGAATGGCCTCTATACCATAGCCGGCTTTGAGAGCTTCCTTGGGAAGAATTGGTTTTTTTACTCCCATTCTAAGGCTCCTTTTCGCCATTCATAAATAAATCCAACGGTGAGAAGGAACAGAAAAACCACCATGGAGAAATAGCCATAAAGGCCAATGTCATGGAGAGTAATCGCCCATGGAAAAAGGAACGCAATTTCAAGGTCAAAAATAATGAAAAGTATAGCTACCAGATAAAACCGCACGTCAAACTTTAGCCGCGCATCCGTAAAGGCCTCAAACCCGCATTCATAGGGTGATAGTTTGGCTGCATCCGGCTTGCGCGGTCCTCGCAGATAGGCCAAAAAGATCAGAAGGATCGAAAGGCCAAAGGCAATGGCCATGAAGACAAGGATATTAAAGTAGTCCTCAAAACTTCCCTTTAAAGGGGTGGTCATCAAATGACTAGAAGAAAGATCCACAAGGTGCGCCTTATCATTTTATTTGAGTATACTCTTACAACGAAAGCACGTTCTTGAAAACCAAAATTTGAGGAGAATTTGAAAGAGTTTCGAATCTTTGTAAGGTCAACAAAGAAAAAGACCTCTCCTATATCGAGAGGCCTTTCCTTAAAGATCAGAGAACCTTTTAAGATTTCAGAAATCTAGAAAGTTATTCTTTCCCTTAGTTACTTTTTCCAAAAGTAATTTAGAGGGTTGAGCGTACTTTTGGTTGCGTTAATTTGTTCTGTTGTGAGAAGGGCATTATCCTTAACGCTTTTAGATGCACCAATCAGTTTTTCCTGTTCTGCTTTTTGCGTAGCTAGTGCCGCTTTCGCAGAAGAAATATCAGCTTCTAAATTATTGAATTGCTCCTCGAGCCCCTTAAGTTGAGCTTCTGCTTTTTCTTTTGTAATGGACAGTTCTCTTGTGAAAATTCCCTTAGCTCCTTCGTCACCAACTTGCAAAGACAAATCTTGAGAACTAGCTTTTGGAGTTTGTGACTCTACTTCTTTTTCGCTTGCTCCATCGTTAGTAGCCATCTGCGTTGCAGGAGAAGATTTACTAGTCCATAGATAAGAAGTAACCTTTGTTACTGCCAAACCAATTCCTGAATCTTTTGAGAACCAAACTTGTTTCTTAAACTCTTCAATTTCTTGTGCGATTCTTGCACTCTCGGCTTGTATTGCCTCAAGTTCTTGTTTCTTTGCAGGAATAGAAGCTGTTAGCTCTTCAATTTTCTTTTGTAAAGCCTGAGTTTGAATTTCTGCCTCTTCTTTTATTGAAACTTTCTTTTTCAGGAATGCGGCCCCTTCCCCCTGGGCATTCTTAAAGTCTTCCTTAAAATCAACTCTCGACGATTGACCTTCTTTTTTTACAGGGCTTTTTCCATTAGCGAACATTGCTCTTGCAGCCTTAACACTTCCGATTTGGCTTGTATTATCAATATCTTGAGACTCCATTGCAAAAGCACCACTGATCATGCTTGAAGCCATAAGAACACTTAAAGAAAAAGTTTTTAGATTAATTAGATTCAATTTCATTATCATCACCACATTAAAAATTACCATTTACCGTGTCATCAACACATAGACACAGTGTATTATGTAATAAAAGTCTTTAAAAACATCAATACCTATTTAAATCTTTATCTTAAGAAAGACGACTATCGTAGGTGGTCTCTGGGCAGCTCCATCTGAGAACTCTTAAAATGTGAAAAAATTATTTTTCTTCCTAAGCACCCGGCAGAAAAACTCCATTTTTTAAATCCTTTTCAAATTCTGCAAGCCATGTACCAGTATTTGCCTGACTGCGATAGGATTTTGATTTTTGATGATCCAAATGAGTTGCTGTTGTTTTAACAATAATCACATAGTTAAGGTCATTCATATCCATTGTCTCTTGATCTTCAACAACTTCCAAAAGAAAATGATGAGGTTTATGACCATGAGTTTTCAAAATCTCAGAATAGGCTTGCTTTTCCGCTTCTGAAAGCAAACCATTTTCATCAAGAATGGGCATATCTTTTTCCCTTTTAAAGATTAATTAAGAGCCCGAGGAATCTTTGTCTCCTCTTTTGGATCACAAACTTCCCCAGAGTAAGCGCTAGTTTCTGTGCTTTTCTTTTCACAGGCTACTAACAGTGGTAATGAAAGGCTCATTAAAATTAAAAAATATTTTCCCATGATCTCTCCCTTTCCCTTTCTGCTATTAAAGCAAAAAAAGCGCATAAATACAAGCTTAGCAACGTCTAACCCCGCGTTCTTTTTAGGCAGCCTTCAAGGTCAAGTCGCTAGCAGAAGATTTATCATCTTGCAACTTAATAGGAAATTGCATCATTTTAATGATAGCCACACATCCCATAATAGCTCCAAACATCATAAAATAAGCTGGAGCTTTAAAATCCCCAGTAACGTTTGTGAGGAAAGTAGAAATTAGTGGCGTCGTTCCTCCAAATAAAGCTTGCCCTAAAGTGATACTAAAAGCGACACCACTATAACGTTCTCTAACAGGAAAAAGAGATACGAATAAACCAGAAATTGGGGCGACGAATGCAGAACCAATTACTGTTAAGAAAAGCTGAAATATAATGATCCCCTCTATCGTCAGATTTTGCTCTAAAAAAGCGAAAAGAGGATAGGCTGAAAACGCGGCCAACATAGCCGCTCCCGCCATAAATCGACGAATGCCTACCCTATCTGAAAAATAACCCATCACAGGAGAAAGAATAACCCATACCCCTAGGATACATGTGTTAATAGCTAAAATTTGGAAATTGGGAAGCTTAAGGTATGTTGTATACACAACATTCATGTAAATTGAGGACATATAAAGCAAAATATGGCCACATCCTCCTATTGCAATTGTATTGAACATATTAAATTTGTAATTTTTGAACACATCTTTCAAAGGATTTTGTAACGTTTTTCCCTTCCTCAGAACCTCTTCAAATACAGGAGTTTCAACCATATTTCGACGAATAAAGTAGCTTACTAAGGTTAGACAAGACCCAACTAAAAATGGAATTCGCCAACCCCAACTGGGTATAGCTGGTAAAGTAACGACGGCTCCTAAGAAAGTTCCTATTACAGCTCCTAAAATCCCTGTCGCACAAATCATGCCTCCAGAAAATCCCACTCTATTCTTTGGCATATGTTCACCAACAAAGATTCCAGCACCACTAAACTCTCCTCCATTACACAATCCTTGCATAAGTCGGCATGTAATTAAAATTATAGGTGCTGCAATTCCGATTTGATCATAAGAAGGCAGCACACCTATTAAGAATGTAGGGATAATGACTAAGAAAATTGACCAGGTAAATGCCTGCTTTCTTCCATATCGATCACCAAAATACCCAAAGATGATCCCGCCAAGAGGTCGCATTAAATAACCAGCAGCAAACGCACCTAAACTTGCAAAAAGAGCTGTAGACGCATCAGTAGAGGCGAAAAAGATTGGAGCCAGCATGGCTGAAAAATAACCATATAAAGCAACATCGTAGCGTTCTAAAACGTGTCCAATAAGTGCTGCGACTACAGATCTTTTATTAGTTTTCATTTGGTCCTCCCATTAGTTCGTGATAATTATTAATAATAAATTTTGATTTTATAAAAGCTTCAATTAGATTACTCGCATTTGACCGTGCTTTCATTTTAGAACTATTTAAATGAGACTCTATAGTTCTTGGAGATAGGTTAAGCAACAAGGCAATCTCCTTCATACTTTTTCCTTTTGATACATGAAAGAGACACTCTATTTCTCTTCTCGACATAGGGACATCTTTACCATTAATTGTTAAAAAAAACTTTGAAACTTTAGTTTGCTCAAAGAAACTTTTTATATTGTTTTCTAGAATTGTAGAATTCCCTGATATATCTAAATTATAAGGTATAAATATATTTTTATCATTTGGGTGAATTAAATCATGAGCTTTATCTTTAAAATAAACAATCTAGTCATTTAATATATTTACACTGTCGGCATAGAAATTTTTTATAATAGCATTTTCCCTTTCCCCAAAAAAAGCAAATGCTTCAATACAATCTTCGTACTTCCTATACAGTATTATACCATTCCATATATTGTGATCATATAACGCACAATAAACTGGGTCTTGAGGATCAGGAAAATCCGGCCAAACATAATTTAAAAATTTTTGCTTTGAAAGTTGATTAACTCGACTCCCAAAAGTCATACTATTCCAATATGTATTCTCAAAAGAATATTCCATCCAGGAATTATTATTAAATATATATAATAACTCACCCGTTTTAGAGAATCTTCTGAAGGTAAGCAGAGAAAGCCCACACGCCTTCACTAAAGGCTCATTTAAAGCACTTATATGCTCGTTAATCGCTCTATTATAATTTAGAGCTATCAAGTGTGAATGATGCATCTTTTATGACCATCTATTAATTTTATTTAATCTTATCCAAAAATTTTTTTAATTTCAACTTAGGTATTTTTACGGAGCTTTTTAAAAAACTTGCGCAAGGTAATTATTCAGTTTATTGTGATTATGGCCCAAGATTTAAAGTAATCACTTATGGTTATATAAAAAAATAAATTCGCGAGCTTTAGAATATGCAGAAGCACTTTCAGAAACAATTGAGACGATTTGCGAGCCATTATTTTCTAATTTTGAAATAACAAATTTTGGATACGTTAAGATGTATGATGATGGAAGTATGTTACGTCTATCAACAGATCATGCGTGGACAAAAAAATATTTCGCATATGGTTTTTATAATGACATAGATTTCTATGCTATGCAAAAAATTCCAGAGGGTGGCATTCGTAAAGTTTTAATTTACGGCACTCCCTTAGGAGAGCACTATTCTGCTTTATACGATCACAACATTTGGAATATAATTGTTATTTATGAACGACAAAAAAATTTCGGAAATGTTTGGTTCTTTGCCGCAACAAGAGAAAAAACCCAAATCATAGATTTTTACTTAAATAATATGCATATCCTGGAGCATTTTATTTTATATTTCAAAGAGAAAACATTTAATCTTATAAAAGATAAAAAAAGTGAACAACTCATCTGCACAAAAGAAAATGCTTTTCTAGCGTCTTTCAACTATGAAAAAAATATAAAAAATTTTTTAAACAATATAAATTTTGATCGATTTTATTTAGAAGGCGCATATAAGGACACATACTTTTCAAAAAAAGAATTTGAATGTATTTTGCACTTGTCCAACGGAAAGACAGTAAAAGAAATAGCAAAATTACTAAATAGCTCACCAAGAACGGTTGAAGCTCATATTGGCAACATGAAAAAAAAGGTTAACGATTCAACCACATCTAAACTAATAGATATTTTTCAAGAAAAATATAATTTCTATGTTTAAGTCTACCTCTTTCTATTCTTTCAAGAGGTGGACCTGCGTCCAGCCCACAGAAAGTAGTTCACATCTAGCGAGGGCGTAAACTCCCAACACCTTGTAAATGGGGAAAAACTAACTCCCGTCATCTCTTGATTCCCCAGGCCAAAACCTGCAAGTTTCTTCGATAATTCTTCAGGTTTCATAAATTTTTCCCAAGTATGGGTCCCCATCGGGGCCCACTTTAAAACATATTCGGCAGTCACAATGCCCAAAAAATAGGATTTCAAGGTACGATTAAAGGTGGTCACAATCATCCCCCCATGGGGAGCAAGACGTGCCGCACAGGCCTTAAGAAAAGCATCAGGATGGTCCACATGCTCAATAATTTCAGAGGCGACAACCACATCAAAGAGAGGCATATCAGCGGGTAAATCTTCCACAGCGCAGTCGAGATAGGTGATTTTGAGCCCCATCTTCTTAGCATGTATTTTGGCAACTTTGATATTTTCTTTCAGGGGATCAATACCGGTGACATTGGCGCCGAGACGCGCCAACGGCTCACACAAAAGCCCGCCTCCACAGCCCACATCTAAAATGCGTAAGCCTTTTAAGGGCTGAGTAATGTTGTCCTTAATATTGAAATGAATGCAAATTTTTTCCTTAACAAAAGACATGCGCAAAGGCGTGATGTCATGGAGCACCTTAAATGGTCCCTCCTCATCCCACCATGTGGCACTATGGATTTTGAAGTGCTCCAACTCTGCTGTGTTGCGTGTATTGAGTATCATTGTCTTCTCTTTATCTTTAAGCCCATTCTACAGAACTTTACGGCAGAGAAAAGTTAAATCTTATTGATTTCCTCTTAATCTTAATTTTTTCTTATTTACTTTTAAAAATAAGTAATTTATAAAGTAAAAATTAATTAGAAAAGGGAGATTTTTTATGATCAAAAAAACACTTTCAACTCTTTCTTTAACAGCAGTAACAATTTGCCTTTCAATTCCTGCTTTTGCCATGCTCGACGAAGATGATTTTGCACCAAAATCTTGCCCTCAAAGGATGGACAACATATCCATGCCAAGTGCAAGTGGATGCACTGTTAGTCGTGGTCAGCACGTGGACATCATGACAGAGCTAGAGCCACCCTCACCAGAACAACTTCAATTAGTCAAAAAAGAGATTACAGAATTAACTCGCAAAAGAAGCTCTTTGGATCCATTTCAAGCCATAGAGGATAAAAACGAAGTTGAGCTTTCTACGCTGTTAGCAGCTTTAAACGAACAGTTCGAGATCGAATATCAAATAGATCTTTTAATTAGAAAGATTCCTCTTTATCAAACCCCCTACGTCACATTTGATCCCTGCGATCTTTCTGAGCAGAGAAGAGGAGCAGTGAGACAATTAGAAGATCGTATGAGTGTGATTGCGCAAAAAAGAAAAGAAATTACTGAACGTTTAGAGCTCTTAACAAAAAGCAGCGACGAATAGAGATCAGACAGCTATATCTATTCGACATGAACACCTTATGTCCATGCCTATTCAATGTCATCCTCACGTAGGCGGGGATCCAGTCATTTCTTGGATTCCCGCTTTTGCGGGAATAACAATTAAGAGTGTTTAAACAAGGTATCTTCAAGCAGATGTATATACCCTTCCCCTCTGCAACTCTGAGAAAAATTCTTGCAATTCATCATTTATGACACTACATACTAGATATTCTTAAAGAATTTTAAAAGGTTATTATTAAATTGTCTGGTGCAGGTTTGAAAAAAGTAATGGCTGTTCTGACGGGAGGATTCGCCATTTTTGCCATGTTTTTTGGGGCAGGAAACCTGATTTTCCCTCTCGAAGCAGGAAAACTCGCCACTAGTTCTTTTCTTCCTGCTTTTTCTGGTCTCGCGTTAACAGGTATTCTTGTTCCTCTTTTAGGTTTAATAGCCACCCTCATTTACAATGGTAATTATCAAGATTTTTTTGATCGTTTTGGAAAAATCCCCGCCTTTCTTTTAATTCTTTTCCTTCTTTTATTAATGGGTCCCTTTGGTGCTCTGCCTCGTTGCCTCACGGTTGCTTTTGGAAGCTTTTCCATGTTGTTCCCCACATTTCCCTTAATGGGATTTAGTTTTATCATGACAGGGGTGGTATTTCTTTTGTGCCTTAATGAAAATCAAGTGGTGCCGTTGATGGGTGCCATCCTTGCGCCTGCAAAAATACTTTCCGTAGGGTTAATCCTTTTTTTTGGTCTTCTCTTTGCAACCACGCCAGAAACAGGAACCATGGCCGCTTCTGCTGCCTTTGAAGATGGTGTTTCAAAGGGCTATCAAATGATGGATCTTTTAGCTTCTTTCTTTTTCGCAACGGTCATCGTTCGCCATTTCCAAGTTAACTTCAACGTCGAGACAAACGGCTCTCCCTTTTGGCTTTCCCTTTATGCCATTCTGATTGGCTCAGGCCTTCTTTTTGCAATCTACTTTGCCTTAATCTATCTAGGTGCCACCTTTGCCAATGACCTTGGTCAAAATGCCCCTGAGCAGTTTTTGAGTGTCATTGCTTACCTTACCTTGGGGAATTTCGGAGGAAACTTGGTTTCTGTAGCCATCATCTTATCCTGCTTAACAACGGTTGTAGCCCTCACAACCGTTTTCTCTGATTATCTCTTTGAACACATCTTTAAAAAGCGTCTGCAACGTCTTCATTGTCTTATCCTTACCTGCATTGTTACTTTTTTTATGTCTAATCTTGGCTTCAGCGGCATCGTAAGCTTTCTTACGCCCATCTTGTCCTATCTTTATCCCTTGTTGATTGGCTTGACTCTTCTCAACATCACCACCTGGGCCTGGCGCCAAACCCGTTTTGCAAAACCTCAAATCGCAAAAAATGAGATTTCCATAAGTTAAAGTTTCATGTATTCTGTCTCCCTTATTTACAATGGAGATAATTCAATGCACTCCCATTCCCAGCCCATTTCCTTGAGATCTTGGATCGTTCTCCTTGCTGTCGGCGTCTTGATTTTCATCCTCAATATCGACTACACAGCCGTGAATCTGACCTTGGTTCCCATTGCAGAGGAAATCCAGACAGATCTGAATAATCTTCAATGGCTCCTCAGCGCTTATGTTTTGGTATGGGCAGCTTTTGTCATTCCCGCAGGACGCCTAGCTGACATTTATGGAAAGCGCAATGCCCTTATTGCAGGCCTTCTTATCTTTATGGGGGGCTCTTGTCTTGCGGGTCTTGGTCAGTCTCTTGAAGTCCTAATCCTCGGACGCGCCCTACAAGGCATTGGTGCTGCAATTTTTTCAGCTCCGGCCTGGGCTTTTGTCTTCACAACTGCTTCTCCTGAAAGACAAGGCTTTGTCATGGGAGTTATTCTCTCTTTTGCTGGCTTTGGCCTTGCCACAGGTCCTACTCTTGCGGGATTTATTATTCAAGAGCTCAGCTGGCGTTGGATTTTTTATGTTAACATTCCTTTGGGCTTCTTGGTCATTGCTACTCTTTTGCTCTATTCTCAAAAAGATGAAGTAGCTTCCAAAAAACAGAAAGTTGATATTTTAGGCACTCTTCTTTTAAGTACAGGACTTTGCCTTTGTGTATATGCCCTAAACCAAATTGAAGTGTGGGGCCTACAAAGTCCTTTACTCTGGGGAACTGGTGCTTTGGGATTCTGCCTTTTAGGTGCTTATTACCTGCGAGATCGTGTACAACACTTCCGTATGGTGCCGCCTCATCTTTTCCGAAACAAAGCTTATATGGCTGCCGCTTTGGGTGAATTTTTCATGGCCATTAATTTTTCCATGGTGCTGGTATTGATGGGTCTCTACCTACAAAATACATTGCATTATACCAGTTATCAGGCAGGCCTTATTTTTATCTCAATGACTATCAGCATGGGCTTTCTTTCCCCTATTGGTGGAAAGATGATTGATACCTTTGGCATCCGTGGTCCCATGGTGTTTGGAGCCTTGCTTACCTCATTGGCCATGGCGATGATGGCCTTTTTAAATGTGAATTCTTCCCTTTCCTACGTTGTGACAAGTCTCTTTTGTGTGGGCACAGGTTTAGGCATGTACTTCACGGCTTGCAGCACGGCTATGATGCGCTCTGTGCCACAGGAAGATTTAAACGTAGCTTCCGGCGTTTTTATGATGTTCATGATGGTGGGCAATACCTTAAGCATTATTCTCTCTACAAGCTTTGTGGTTATGTTCGGACGGGATTACCTTTGGAATATTACCCAAGAAAAGGGAATGACTCTTTTTTCATGGCAACATCGCCAACTGGAAGAAGTTATTGCTAAAGTGGACCATTCGGCAAACCAGCTGACCAGTTTTTCTGCAGAACAAATTCCTTTTCTTCTACAGTCTATTGATGAAGCTTTTGTTTATGGTTTTTCTATCAACATGATCATTGGCGCTTTTGCTGCCTTAACCTCAGCAGGCTTTACCCTATGGGGAATTCGCTCCTTAAAGGTCTCAGCTACCAACACTCACCCTCAGGTCAGTTTGTAGTTTCCTAGGATTTTCGCCAAAAACTCTGATATTCCTTTTGATTTTTGTCCCAAAATCAGATAGGAAGAGAGGTAATAAATAAAAAAATAGGGACAGGGACCATGAAGATCCTTTCATTCAGTGCAATACATTTGCGCTTGTTTCCAATTCTTTTTTTAAATCCCATCAAAAGATGTACGCAGCCACTGATAACATCCAGCAGACGCGTGTTGATCACATTGACTTTTTGTTTAAGTCCGATCTCTCTGCACGAAGTCTACGCAACTGATAGTACCTGGGTCAACGGTGGAACTGGTGATTGGAATAAACCCGGCAACTGGTCTAATGGAATACCATCCGGACCTTCCGATCGTGGTCTTTTTACTGGAAATTTTCCAAACACTATTACTTTTTCTAAAGTAGGGGCCAACACTGTAGGAGAAGTGGCGTTTTCATCATTCGTCACTTACACCTTTGACATAGGATTATCGATTCCATTAACCACCAGGCAGTTTACTCTCAACGCTGCCGGAGTTACTGGTGCATTCCCTCCAATATTTAACGTTAATGCGAATAGTACATTAACTTTCGCGGCTCTTTCAGATGCAGGAAATAATAGTCTCACTCATATTAACGACACTGCACAAGTTATTTTTCAAAATTTTGCGACAGCGGATAATGCAACAATCATTAACAATGCTGCAGCAGGCATCAACAATGGCGTTAACGTTTCTGGAATGAGTACGGGAATAAGCATTGGATCGCTTTCAGGTTCAGGTCCTGTTGTGTTGGGATCTACGACTTTAACTCTCGGTAACCTTAACACAAACGATAACATCAGCGGGGCTATTAGTGGAACAGGAGCACTCACTAAAATAGGAACACATACACTAACTCTTAGTGGCATCAACACTTATGGAGGGAATACAACAATTAGTGGGGGAACTCTGACCTTCACGGGGAATACTTCAGGACTTTCGGGCAATATTATTGACAATGCGGCTCTTATCTTTAACCAAGCAAGCAATTCCAGCTTTGGAGGAATCATCAGTGGGAGTGGGACTCTTACAAAGTCTAATATTGGAATTCTCACCCTTTCAGGAGCGAATACCTACACCCACGACACAACAATTGATACTGGGGGAACCATCTCCATCGCGGCCGTTAATGGAATTGGAGATGACTCTTCAACTAATAATTTAACACTCGATGACGGGACACTTCAAACAACAGCAACCTTTACAAGTGCCCGGGGCATTACCTTAAATGCTGGCGGCGGAACCTTTAATGTCTCACCAGGAATCACAACAACCTTTAACGGAAATATTGGAGGTACAGGCGCTCTCACAAAGACAGGCACTGGAACTCTGATTCTTGGTGGCGCTAACCTTTTTTATGGAGGAATCACAACAATCAATGCTGGAACTCTGACCTTTACGGGTGATACGACCAACTTAACGGGTGGCATGAGCAATGCAACAGCAGTTGTGTTTGATCAAGCCGCAGATTCCACCTTTGCAGGGAACATCAGCGGGGCGGGAACTCTTACAAAGTCAGGTGCTGGAAACCTCACCCTTATTTCAGGTGGCAATACCTACACGGGGGGCACCACAATTACTGGCGGAACTCTTACAGGAAATACCACAAGCCTTACAGGGAATATCGTTGACGATGCGGCTCTTGTTTTTGACCAAGCCGCCGCTGGTACTTTTGCAGGGGACATCAGTGGAACGGGGAGCTTTACAAAATTAGGAATTGGAAATCTCACTCTTTCAGGCGCCAATACTTATGGAGGTCTGACAACAATCAGCGGAGGAACATTAACCTTCACAGGAGATACAGCTGGCTTAACAGGAAATATGAGCAATGCAACGGCTGTGGTGTTTGATCAAGCAGCCAATTCCAGCTTTGGAAAAATTATCAGTGGAGGAGGAACCCTTACAAAGTCTGATACTGGGATCCTCACCCTTTCAGGTGCAAACACCTATACAGGCACTACAACGGTTAATGGAGGGATCCTTCAAGGAACTATTACTACTGCTACAGCTCTTACAGTCACAAATCCAGGTGTCTTTAATCTCACGGCCAGCCAAACCATCGGCTCTCTCTCTGGAGATGGAGACGTCACTTTAAATGCCTTTAGCTTAACGACGGGCGGAAATAACACAAGCACGACCTATGCAGGTATCATGTCTGGCACAGGGGGATTAACAAAGACAGGAACGGGAACTTTCACCCTTTTAGGCGCCAACACCTACACGGGAGGAACCACAATTACTGGTGGAACTCTTAGAGGAAACACGACAGGCCTTACAGGAAATATTACTGACAATGCGGCTCTTGTTTTTGATCAAGCCACAGCTGATACCTTTGCAGGCGTCATCAGCGGAACGGGCAGCTTTACAAAATTAGGCGCCGAAAATCTCACCCTTTCAGGTGTCAACACCTACACGGGTAGCACCACAATTACTGCAGGAACTCTGACCTTCACGGGCGATACGACTAACTTAACGGGTGGCATGAGCAATGCAACAGCCGTTGTGTTTGATCAAGCCGCAGATTCCACCTTTGCAGGGAACATCAGCGGGGCAGGAAGCTTTACAAAGTTAGGCGCTGGAAACCTCACCCTTTCAGGTACCAATACCTACACGGGTGGTACCACAATTACTGCAGGAACTCTTAGAGGAAACACGACAAGCCTTACAGGAAACATTATTGACAATGCGGCTCTTGCTTTTGATCAAGCTGCTGCTGGCACTTTTGCAGGGGACATCAGCGGAACGGGGAGTTTTACAAAATCAGGGGCTGGAAACCTCACCCTTTCAGGCGCAAATACCTATACCGGTGTTACAACAGTTAATGGAGGGATCCTTCAAGGAACTATTCCTACTGCTACAGCTCTTACAGTCACAAATCCAGGTGTCTTTAATCTCACGGCCAGCCAAACCATCGGCTCTCTCTCTGGAAATGGAGGCGTCACTTTAAATGCCTTTAACTTAACGACAGGTGGAGACAACACAAGCACGACCTATTCAGGCATTCTATCTGGTGCAGGGGGGTTAACAAAGACAGGAGCGGGAACTTTCACCCTTTTAGGCGCCAACACCTACACGGGTGGCACCACAATTACTGCAGGAACTCTTACAGGAAAAGCCACAAGCCTTACAGGAAACATTATTGACAATGCGGCTCTTGTTTTTATCCAAACTGCCGCTACCGTTGGTACCTTTGCAGGGGACATTAGTGGAACGGGTACCTTTACAAAGTTAGGCGCTGGGAACCTCACCCTTTCAGGCACCAACACCTACACGGGTGGCACCACAGTTACCGAGGGGACTCTTACAGGAAACACCACAAGCCTTACAGGAAATATTGTTGATAATGCGGCTCTTGTTTTTGACCAAGCTGCCGCTGGTACTTTTACAGGGAACATCAGCGGAACGGGAGCCTTTGCAAAGTTAGGGGCTGGAAACCTTACCCTTTCAGGTACCAATACCTACACGGGTGGCACCACAATTACTGCAGGAATTCTTACAGGAAACACCACAAGCCTTACAGGAAACATTGTTGATAATGCAGCTCTTGTCTTTAACCAAACCTCAGCTGGCACTTTTGCAGGCATCATTAACGGAACGGGGACTTTTACAAAATCAGGGGCTGGAAACCTCACCCTTTCAGGCGCAAATACCTATACCGGTGTCACAACAGTTAATGGAGGAATTCTTCAAGGAACTGTCCCCACGGCTACAGCTCTTACGGTCACAAACCCCGGAGTCTTTAATCTCACAGCCAACCAAACCATCGGCTCACTCGCCGGCAATGGAGGCGTCACTCTAAATGCTTTTAATTTAACGACGGGTGGAAACAACACAAGTACGACCTATTCAGGCATTATATCTGGCGCAGGGGGATTAACAAAAACAGGAGCGGGAACTTTCACCCTTTTAGGTGCCAATACCTACACGGGAGGGACCACAATTACTGGAGGAACTCTTACTGGAAACACGACAAGCCTTACAGGAAACATTGTTGACAATGCGGCTCTTGTCTTTAACCAAGCCGCAGCTGGTACCTTTGCAGGCGT
>JAIESK010000091.1 GCA_019746105.1 Alphaproteobacteria bacterium | reverse complement strand
TTGTCTTTGGTTTTGTGCCTTATTGGGTCTTTGTTGGAATGTCTCCTTTACTCTATATGGAAGATTTAGGCGTGAGTCTCACCCATTTTGGCTATTATCAAGGGGCACTTGCCTTTATATTTGCCATCGGGAGCCTATCCTTCGGCTTTATTGTCGGCAGATATGACCAGAAAAAAATGCTCTACCTTTCGAGTTTCATCCGGATCGTTAGCTTAATAATGATTTCTTTAGTGTCTTTCCTAAATAGCCAAAATCCCCTGATTATTACGCTCACCTTTCTTCCCTTTATTGTGGGCGGGATTATCCCAAGTGTAATACTTCAGCCCCTATGTCTGAACTTTATGCCACAAGCAAAGGGACGAGTATCAGCAATTCTCCAAGGAGGGCGTCTTGTCTTTGCATCGGTCTGTCTTCAACTTGCAGGCTACTTTTACCAAGGATCATTCCGAAATATTGGGATTATTATCAGCGCCTTCATTCTCCTTACGGTCATGACCTTGTTTTTTGTGATCAAAAATCGTGAACTTATGGAGTTTTCTCAGAAACAGTAGAATAACTTTATTAATCATTAAAAAAGGAACGAATTATGGAACAAACAAAAATCCAATTGCCCGAGACAAAATTAGTCGGTCTTCGTGTGCGCACAAATAATATGGCAGAAATGGCCCCCTTAACCGCTAAAATTTCACCCTGCGTACAACAGTATTTTCAAGAGCAATGGGCAGAAGAAATTCCTCACCGGACACATCCAGGAAGAACTTTCTGTGCGTATACAAATTATGAAAGCGACTATAGAGGTGATTATACGTTCTATATTGGAGAAGAAGTCAGTTCTCTTGAGGATATTCCTGAGGGTTTAGAAAGCCATATCATACCTCCTCAAACCTATGTCAAATTTACCACCCCATCTGGGTCTATGCCAACGGTTCTTATCAACGCTTGGCAGGCTATCTGGAAAATGTCTCCTGAAAGCTTAGGTGGGGAGCGTCGCTATCATACAGATTTTGAAATCTATGATGAACGCGCTTCTGATCCCCAAGATACCATCCTGGATATTTACATTGGGGTCAAATAGCAGCCTTATGAAGGGTAATGGCAACGGTCAGCTATTGATAAGCAGATTCATTCACACTAACTTTTAAGATTGCCGCGTATTCATGAATGCTTAGGGAGGCTGTTGTTCCCAGAGGCATGACGTCATTATATTCGTCGTGTCCGAAGCGAGGAGAATATACGACGGGGATGTTTATGTTTCTTGGCAAAAGAAAATTTTTAATGAAATACTTGATTTCATCTATTGTTTGCGAAGAATCAGCGGAACCCGCTATAGGGTTATTCCCAAAAATAATTCCTTTGGCTTCATCAAAAACACCTGCACGAACTAAACCTATGAGGCGGCGGATAAGCCTTTTAGGATCTTCAGAAGTATCTTCAAGGAAAATAAAACGACCTTTTCCCTGAAGGGCTGTAGGTGTTCCTTTATGGTTTTCAATAATAGAAAGATTTCCACCCATAACACTTCCAAAGATCGGCGTTTCTAAAGTTGCGGATCCGGAGTGGATGACATTAAATGTATGTTCTAATTCACGTATTTCTCCTTTGAGGATTGAAAAGACAAGGCTAAGCTTAGTACTTTTGTTAACATTCACTTGAGTTTCTTTAAAAAGCTCTTCCCCTAGTCCAATCACTGATCCATGAAGTGAAGGCCATCCCCAAGTCGCTGCAAGTAGATGGAGGGCTGTTATATCGCTAAATCCAATAATAAGTTTGGGGTGTTTAGGTGGTGAGACAGCAGAAAGTTCAAATTCATATACAACTTCTGCCGCTCCAAACCCTCCCCGTAAAGCCCATAAAGCTTTTGAGGGGCCTTGAAGAGCCTCTATAAAGTACTTTGTGCGGTTTTCATCAGAGTTTGCAAAATAACCATGGCGGGAAGCCTCTTTATCTATAGCTCCTTCAGGTAAAAACGGTTGTAAACCATGGCTAGCTATAAGAGACTTAATAGCCTCTATATGTCCAGGTGTGAGAGGAGCTCCAGAGGGAGCAATAATTTCTACGCCATCACCCTCTTTTAAAAATTTCCATGTAGGGGCTTTGGAAACTGTCTTCGAATCTTCACTAGAAGAAGCTTCTTT
This sequence comes from Alphaproteobacteria bacterium, assembly GCA_019746105.1. GTDB lineage: Bacteria > Pseudomonadota > Alphaproteobacteria > UBA9655 > UBA9655 > UBA9655. Next base: position 29,779 of record JAIESK010000091.1, on the reverse strand, counting down.
TCCCATTGCACATGCGAAATTTGCAGAAAAAAGGAACATATTTATGATGAGGGCAATAAGTGGTCTTTTCATTTAAAAGCTCCATGAGGGATAAAAAAACATTTTTACTATGTGAGTAAGTATCAACACACTTTTATGTTGCGGTCAATATTGAAGCTCTCTTTAAGCCAGATGGGCAATCTCACGAAAGATATCAGTAACAGTCTCTAACGATAAACCGCTTTCTTTCGCCTCGTCGTTTTGACCCACGGTTGTAGCAACCACAGGGAATTTTCTTGGATTTCTTTGTCTAAAAAGATTAATTTCAGGAAACAATTGCCATGAGCAAACCCCTGTTTCAATTTCATTCAGCTTTTGAATAACCTGCGATAAAGCGGGCCACTGGAGCTGAAGGGGGGCTTCCATTGAGTCAGGAAGAATAAGTCCAGGCGGCACCCACAATCCTTGAGTATCTGCCCAAACATATCCTGGATACCAGAGATCATAATGGATTCCGCTCTCTGTTGCAACCGCAACCAGGTGTATCTTTTCTTCATCCAACCGATTACGAACTTGTGGCCAAAAAGGAAATTCCTCTGAAAGAGGCTCATTAAATTTTGGGATTTGTAGAAATTCTTTTACTTTCCCTTTAGAGAGAGTCTGGGGGACGAAATAAGCTGTGAGGCGATGTGATATCTCTCTGCGCTCAATCTCTCCTCGATCGATTAAGGAAAACTGTCTTTCAAGAATATCTTGAACTGGAGAGACGGCTTCCGGAGATTTTAAGAGATTTAAAATAAAGTCAAAACAAAGTTCATAGGCTTTTTGAAGATCAACGAGTGATGTATCAAAGCGTCTATAAAAGAGGGTGAGTTCCTGAAAGAGTTTGAGAGAATGTCCTTCTGCCCAAGCCCAAAAATCTCCTGCTTTAGAAGCTCCCACGAGAACATCTCTATGGGCAAGGGCGATTTTTGGATAACACAGAACGAAAGTAGAAAGAATCCCATCAACATCCAAATGGTTATTGATAACCAAGTCATAGGAGGAACTCTCATTGGCATTAAGGTATTTAAAGCAGATTTCCGTTGAAGTACCTGCTTTATATTGGTTTTCCGTACGATTAGGAACCCAATGGCTTAATTCAATATCAATGCCCTCTCGAAATTCTTCTCCGGCCGTTCCATCCACATAAATTGCGCATTGAGATTGTGGTCTTTTGCTTTTTGACCCTTTAATATAAAAGCGTTTTTCTGGATTCATCTTATCTCTCCTTCATCATGAACAAAGACAGTTTACTTGAAAATGATTATTTGTTGACAAAAATGACAATAAATTGCCATCATGCTGATAGAATGTCTGAAATCAGTAAAAATCTGAGTGCAAGCCTTGAATACTTGAGAAAAGTCCGAGGGCTAACACAAGAGCAACTTGCAAAAATCTCTGGTATTCCCCGTACAACCCTTTCTCATATGGAATCGGGAGAGGGAAATCCTTCTTTGAAAACACTTAGCAAGCTGGCGTCCGCCTTAGGTGTACCTTATGAAGAACTTCTTATCACTCCAAAACCATCTTGTCTTCTTATTCGAAAACATGAGCTAAAAAAACATCAATGGTCTCAGGGTCAAGTCAATAAAGTTGAATTGCTTCCAGGACCTATTCCCGGTCTTCAATTCGAACGACTGGAGTTTCGCAATTTTGCCATGCTTGTTGGGACCCCTCATTCCAAGGGAACGCGAGAATACTTTACCTGCACCAAAGGGCGCATCTCAGTAACCGTAGGAGGAGATACCTATTCCTTGAATACGGGTGATATGTTGGCCTTTCCCGGAGACTGCAAGCATGTCTATCAAAATTTGGAAGGCATGGAAAGCGAAGGTATCAGCATCGTGGTTTTGCATTACGCAAGTGAATAGATTATATAAGGGAAAACCTCTTAATCCTCTAATCATGAATCTCTGCCATTAAGTTTCCTAAAATTTGAATGAGGCTTTGTTGATCTCTTTGAGAAACTTTCCCAAAGAATTCAGCATCAATTCCCTCAACCATAGGAATTAGTTTTGAGACAAGAGCTTTCCCTTGAGGCGTTAAATTCACCCATTTGGCGCGGGTGTCTTTTTCACTTTCCTTGCGGCTGACATATCCTTGAAGGCTAAGTTTTTTCAGAGATGTAGAGACGGTCATTTTATCAAGCTTGGAAAGGCGCACAATGGACACTTGTGTAGGATCTTGATGATGTTCCTTAAGCCACAACGCCACGGCCATAATAACAAATTGAGGATGTGAAATCTCATAACTATCAAGGGCTTTTTTAATCAATCTCTGCCATGTGATCGTTGTTTGCCAAAGTAAAAACCCTGGACTATCTTCAGGTACTTCAAATCCAAAGACGGACTTTTTAGGATCTTGCGAGGTCAACGAGGGTCTCCATTTCTTGTGGAATACTCTCAGCAACATTTTGAGCGACAAGCTTAATCCATACAAACCTAAGAGGACCTGTCACTACCAAAGTGTTGATAAGACGCAGGCCATCTGGGGTTTCTTCCAACTCATGGGTATCATACATCTTGGCTCCAAAGAAGGACGTACAATCGGTAAATTTTTTACCTTCCTCAATGTGCGTCAACTCAATTTTAAAGGCTTTGACGCCTTTAGGTTTTAACATGAAATAATTGCCGACAGCAAAGTCACCTTCGAGCTTACAATATTCTAAATCTCCATGCCATTTCGGCCAATTATTAACATCAGTCCAAATCTGCCAGATGTTTTCCTTTTCAAGGTTTTTAAAAACCTTACTGTAGCTACGTATCCACATGATCTCCTCCTTAATTGTAACTATCTATATAATATGCAAATTTACTATTTAGTCAACCTCATTTTTAAAATGGCCAATTAACCCTGTACAAAAAATTTGACATTTTCATTCGTATGACAAATTATAAATGTAGGCTGTAAGAATTTTATCAAATTCAAATTCCCATCAAAATTTAAGAGGCTCATTAATGATCATTTTTCTAAACGGTTGCTCTTCTGCAGGGAAATCGACCCTTGCACGAGCCCTTCAATTTCTTTCTGAAAAACCCTACCTTTTGATTGGTATCGATACCTTCTTTCACATGATGCCCGCGGCTTATGTAGGCTTTGGAGACAAGGCCGATCAAGGGTTTCACTTTATCCCCGAACATGATGATTTAGGGCCTTTGATGCGGATTGAAAATGGCCCCTATGGAAAAGCTATTGGCAATACAATTCCTAAAGTTATTCAAACTCTTGCGAATGATGGGCACGACATGATCCTCGATGAAGTTCTCTTTGGGGACGAGAGTTTGAATCGTTATGTACAGACTCTCAAAGATCATACGGTCTATTTTATTGGCGTTATGTGTGATTTGAAGACCCTTCAAGAGCGGGAGATTCTTCGCGGAGATCGCGCTCTTGGCCTGGGTCGTGATCAAATAGGACGTGTTCACACGCCGGAAAGATCTTATGATATGACCGTTGATACAACCTGCACCTCTGCTTTTGACTGTGGAAAAGCCATTCTAAAGTTTATCGATGAAAATCCAAACCCTCAAAGCTTTAAGCAAAAAGAAACAAGGGTTTAATGAAACTCATAACAAAAGATCTTTTAAACAAAAATTACACGGAACATTTTGCGCTGTTTTTTACGGATGATGGAATTATTGTTAACTCTCAAACATCCTCCCCGGCCCTACGATTTGCAAAAACTGTAAAACAATTAAAGCTCGTCATAAATGAGGCCTATTTAGATGATTCAAATCTCATCATCAACTGCCACAGTGCTTTAACTCTTGATCAAATGCTTACAGAGAGATTTTATATAAACAATGTAAAGTCCTTCTTAGCTGCAACAAATGACACAGCCCTAGAGCAGCGCATTTTACGAGCGGTGCATTGGTTAACTTGGGATGCAAAGTTTCAGTACTGCAGTAAATGTGGCGGAAAAATTCAAAAAGTTTTGGAGAGCACTGAAAAGAAATGTGGTTCATGCGAGTTTTCATTTTTTCCTAATCCTTTTCCAGCGATAATGGTATTAATTCAACGAGAAAATGAACTTTTATTAGCCAGATCAGCACATTTTAAACCTGGAATATACAGTGCTCTCGCAGGTTTTGTTGATATTGGTGAAACGGCTGAGCAGGCGGTGCATCGAGAAGTTAAAGAAGAAGTCGGCGTAGAAATTACAGAATTGAAATATTTTGGGAGCCAGAGTTGGCCCTTTCCAAACAGTTTTATGATTGCTTTTAAAGCAAAATATTTACGAGGTGAAATTAATATCGACGGTAACGAGATAGAGGATGCCCGTTGGTTTCATTTAAATAATTTACCCCCACTCCCTCCCAGCTCAAGTATTTCCAGAAAATTAATAGAAAGCGTTATTTTAAAGGGATAAAATTTTTTGGCCTTGCGGCGCTTATGCTAAATGACGTTCAAGGTTTCAGCCACTTCGTGCCCATAAGAAGGGGAGCGTAAAGATCTTCTTCCATGGGAATAAGAATGCTTTGTTCTTCTGCAGGTGTAGGAGGACGAGAGAGGAATGAAATCTTTGGGGCATCACTAATGACAGCAAGAGGTGTTTGTTCATTTCCTTCTCCCATAACTAATACAGCAGATGTTGCCAACGCATCAAGAAGGTTGATTTGAGTCATACGCAGGGACTTGTCATAAAGGTCAGATTTTCCTATGTAGGAATAAAGAGGCTCAAATCCACACCACCCGAGAGCAATCCCCGTAACGCCACGCCGCAGTGGAGTTGTGTGACTATCCGTGATGATAACCCCCAAATTCTCAAGGGAATGCTTTTTACGTACATAATTCCAAAGAGCTATAGCGGTATTTTGGACATCCTTGGGATACAAAATATAGACTTCATCTCCATTTGACTCATCAACACCTGCCGAGGGAATGAGAATGTTGTTCTTAAGAGTTAAATAAATACCATAAGGGTTTTCTCTCGTCTGAATGATGGCATCAGCTTCCTGTTTAATCAATGCTTCTTTAGAGATACTTGTCTTTGGAACAACACGTCTCTGACAGATGCTAATAATTTTTGAAGTAATAACCAGAATAGTTTTTTCTGAGATCGAAAAGAGGTGACAATCAAGGATATTCTCTAATAACTCACCTGGTTGGATAAGATGAGTTTTGATAGTTTTAACATGCATAAGTAATTATGTCTCCTTAAATCTCTTTTGTATCATATCGTTCAATCAATGAAAATTTCTTCTTATGATCATCCTGTTCTTTTTTGCAATTTAGAAAATCTCTTTGTTAATATTTTGTTAAAAAAATAGAAATATAATAAAACTATAAATCAGGAGATTTCTTAATGAAAAAACTCATTTTTGTATTAATAGCAATGAATCTTATATTGTCTTCTTCTTTAGAAGCCTCTTCTAAAAAAACCTCATATTTCATCCACAATGCTGTTCCTGCTCAAATTCAGATATCACAGGCCAATGGAGAAAGTATCGGCACATTAAACGCAGATAGTATACATGATTTACAGATTCCTGCTTCATCTTTTCCGATTACGGTGACATCTACAATGGGCGGTTTAGTATCCCCTGCTTTGACCTATACAATTCAAAACCCAGGTTGCCGCATGATCTGGTGGAATATGGATTCTGGAAGTTCCGCCAAACTATATTCAACAGATTTAAGATGCTAAATAATTGAAAACCTAATAAAAAACATAATTTTTCTTGCTGTCTTTATTGGTGAGTAGGAAACTGTAAGAAAAAACTGCGAAAGAAATTTTGAAGTTAGTTGATTTCCAGCATAGGAGAAAAAAGGTTCTAACTGGGTGGAACTTCTATCTTCTATGCAGCTTAACTATAGAAAGCTGTTGAGAGGGAGATATGCAAACTCACCCTCTCAACAGAAGATTTTTGTATTTATTATTAATATCACCAATAAGAGCTACCACTAGCTAAACCAGAACTCCTACGAAACTGAGAAGATCTTCTCTCTGAGCTATCCAATCTCAAAGACCTTAAATCTAAATCTTTAATACGTGGAGAAGCCTTTTTTAGTCGTCCTGTAGAACATCCTAATAAAGTTGATTGATCTTCATCTTCTTTTAGACATATTTGTTGAAGAGAAAGGGGATTCGTAAGATCAATTTGTTGACGGAGGAAATTAGTAAACACAAGATTATCAGGTAATTCTTCTCTCATTAAATCCATTCCAAAGTCAACAAAAGATCCTAATTTTGATTTTTGAGTAGCTCTTAAGAACGATCCTCTGAATGTATCCACGGTGTTTTTTAAAAGTAACTCGAGCCTAGGTGATCTTTCAGCATATCGTCCACGCTCTACATTAAAAAAATCAGCAAGAGTTCCATAAAGAGCCCGTGTTAATCTCTCAGAAAGATCATGTTCCTCACAAGAAGGAAGAACTGAGATGTCAGTACACTGAGCGGCATTACGATCCACTATTTTTTCTCCAATTACGGACAAGAAAGAAGATTTATGAAGGTTTCCCCCTGTTTCATCTAGGACTTTTTGTCTAAGGGGGGCAAAACTTAGGACTGAAAAAAGAGCCGTTACATCTCCGAAAGATTCATGAAAAGCTTTTACATCAGATAAAGATGATTGTAATAAAGTAGGCCGCAAAACATGTAGGACATAATGACCAGTTTCATGGGCAACGACGTCAAAAGATTGAGAGGTATATTTTGATTCATCTGAAGCGATTGGGAAAAAACAAAGAACATGCCCCTTACTACTATCATAAAAAGCATTGCTCCTAAAGTCATCGTAGTTTAACCCAGGGTATAACTCAGAAAATAAAGAAGGAGTCATATGTGGATAAACTCTTATATTTCCCCTCCTCTCTTTTAATCCAGGAACATCGTTTTCATACATATTGAGGACAGACCAAACAGTTCCGAAAACTGCAACTGAATCGAAGAAAGAAGTCTCATCTACCCCCAAATGTTTGACATTTCTTCTTATCTTATCAACGATAACGATTTCAGATTTACCTGGAGATCTACGTGGAAGGCTTCTGCTGTTAATTTCTCGAATTAATATATTCGTACCTGCATCAACTGAATATAACATAAAATTACCATCATTATCCTTAATAGCCTTTTCCCTATTGCCAGGACTGCTTGTAACAACCTCAATATCATCTCCCTTTGGGCCACTCTCAATAGCTTTGGGAATACTTATTTTAAGTTTTAGTCCACCTTCTGTTTCATCATCTTGGGCGCGAATAAGAAGATCTGTAGAGTTGGCACTAAGATTAAGATACAAAAGGCTTATAAGATTAAACAGAATAATTTTTTTCATATACATCTCCTTCGATTTTTAGAATCAAAGCAGTGTGTCAAAAATTATTTTTTCTTCCCACCCTGGAAATTCCACCAGAACGCTTACTCAAGGGAAATTCCCCTAGAGATCTAAACGGTCCGATAAAGATGGGAATTAAAATTTCATAATCAAGAAATTTTACACCATAAAAAACAATCTGATGCCTAACCCCATGAGAATGCCGCCCGTAACGCGCTCAATCCAGTGACCCACAGCGTTAAACTTCTCTCGGGTATTTTTTCCCGACAAGCAAAAAGCCACAAAGCCAAACCAAGATAAGGTCTCCACAAAGATAATAAGTCCGTAGATGAGCATAATGACAAAGGGGGTATTAGGATCAATAATAACCGAAAACAAACTTACAAAAAATAGCATACATTTAGGGTTAAGAGCATTGGTAAGAAAACCAGAACGAATAGCTGTGAAGGCGGATATATCATGTTTGTGATGAACACTTCCTATGGGGATAAGTGTTTTCTTAGCACAAAGTCCCTTAAATCCTATATAGAGCAAATAACCAGCGCCTAAACACTTCACACCGAATAAAAGCCAAGGAGTTTTGGCAACAAGTAGCCCTAAGCCCAGCAACGTATAAGCTACATGGACAAGAATCCCAAGAGCAATGCCACAAGCTGTCAGGAGGGCTGTTTTGCGAGAATAAATCAAACTATTTTTCACAACGATGGCAAAATCAGGACCCGGACTGACGATGGAGATCAGCACCAAGCCGGCTACACTAAGGATAGAGGGGAGATATTCAAATTCCATGGCCGCTCCTTACATTAACCTTTTAAAAATACGGGAGTGTTGGGGTACATATAATTAATTTTTATATAGTTCTATGCCTAGAAAATTTCAAGTAACCTTATTGAAGTGAATCAACTATGTTATTATGTAGCCAAATTTATTACTTTCTCTGTGAATGAAGCTGGGTATTTATAGGATAACAAGTGGGCAGCCTCTTTCGCAGAAAACCAAGAAGATTCTGTGTGTTCTTCACTTAACCTAATATTCCCCTCATCTCTTAGAAGGCAATTATAGATGGATAATACAAGACCTACTTTCTGTTCTCCCTCCAAGGGGATTTCAATGTTTGAAACAACCGTATCTATAGGCGCAAATGATTCAAGAGTAGTAAGACCTGTTTCTTCCTCTACTTCACGGCGTAGCGTTTCTTCTATGGTATGGCCATTTAAGACCCTACCTCCAGGAATGTCCCAATAACTTCCTGGCTTTGGATCTTTAAACTTCTCTTGATTGACTCTGAGTAACAAAATTTCCCCTGATGGGTTTCGGATAAGAGCTTTAATCCCTAAATGATAAATTTTTTCTTTCATTGATTGTTCCTTGAGTATGTGGCAGTAACCTTACTTCTTCTCTACTGTAGCTCCTTTGACTTCACCTTGAATTTTAACGTCAGAACCTTGCTCTACGACGCCTTTACCCGATTCAAAAATGATATTGCCTTCCACAATCGTTTTACCCTTTAAGTCAATAACTTGCTTTTTGTCTTTATTCTTTTTCATAACGATATCTTTGGTTTTTGAATCTTCTAAGATAACTTTATCAGAGGTAATGGTTAGATTTTGAAAAGCACTCTTTTTAGCTTTCAAGGGGCCAATAATTGTCGTAGCTCCAGAGACCTGAAGAGCAGTCACATCAACGGGGCCTGTAGCTTCAAGTTTTGAGCAAGTGACATTTTTAGCCACAAAAGGTCCTGTAATAATAAGAGAGTCAAAAGCTCCAAATTCGCTATTGGCAACGGGGCCAAAGATTTCAGCAGCTTTTTCGACTTTAAGATGATTAAAGCGAAGCGGTCCCATAACAGAGAGAGATTTCGCTGTGATTTCTTTAAGTTCAGTAGGGCCCATAAAAGAAGCTTCTTGAAGATTTTGTTTTTCAAGGGTAGTCACGCCCATAAAACTTTGCGCTTGAGCCTCTTGAAGAATACAAGCTGTGCAAAAAAGAAGCGGTAAAATTTGTTTCATCATAATATGTTTTCCTCATTAACCTAAACAACACTTTTTATACTTTTTACCACTGCCACAAAAACAAGGATCATTACGTCCTATTTTTACTGTTTGAATGATAGGAATTTGTTGCTTGCCATGCTGGCATCCTGCGTGATGATGGTGCTCTTCACAATCAGATTCTTCATGAAGATCGCTGGCAGTATGGGAGTGAGGATCCTTTTGACTCATAGTATAAAACTCCTTATGTGATACATGAAATAAGAAAAACTTCTTTGATACGAGCTAGCTTAATAAGAAGTGGAGAAAATCTGCAAGTCCTTTTCACCTATTAGAAAAAGCTTTCAACTTTAACGGAATCTCAATCATATTCTTATAACTTAAGAGATTCAAGAATCTCTAGAGAGTTTAAATAAGATCCGACATAGACAAAAGAAAAAATGACTATGAAAACAGAGAAAATTTCTTTTCAAGGGGAGCTCGGCTACCCTTTGCCAGCAAGGTAAGATAGCCCGAACGAAGAAGTTAAGACCTATGCTCTTTTTGTTCATTGTTTTACATGTTCAAAGGACTTTTTGGCCTCCAGTCACATTTCGTCGGCGCTAACGGAAAAAGGCATTGCTGTTTTAAGATTCGACTTTACCGGACTGGGAAATAGCGCAGGAGAATTTAGCAATACCAACTTTTCTTCAAACATTGATGACATCAAAGCAGCTATCAAGTTTTTAAAATCGCAGGATAAGACGCCTCAAATCTTAATAGGTCATAGCCTAGGAGGACCAGCTGTTCTTAGGGCCGCAGAATCTATTTCAAACCTCAAGGCTCTTGCACCTAGTGATCCAAACCATCTTCGTCATATATTAAAAGGCTCTCTCAATGGAATCTGCTGCAAAAGCTTGCCCAGAATGCCTCAAAATAAGGCAAAAAGACAAAAACTATCCCTTCTAACCTAACTCGATTTCCTAAATCTTACCTTAACATCCTTCACTTACTTCGAAAATCTCACTTTTGCAGCGGGTTCTTTTCTATATAAATTGCTCTTATTATCAATTTTTTAAGTTAAACACAGACCTTTAATAGAGACAATACCGGAATAACTACGGGATTTAGGAGTGGAAAGTTAGAGCCATTTATTAAACTCAATTCTTTTCTTCACGCAAGACAACTTCTCGAGTCTATTCAAAGAAAATACCCTTTTAAACATAGCCTTTATGATAAACCCCTCAGAGGGAACTTAATTCTAAGTCGGGGTATGGACAGACGAATTTTTCATCTAGGTGTACTGAATTATAAAATCAGAAATATGTGATCATATAGTAAGTTTACGATATTTAAGAATCTTCTTGGACACTTTAAAGTAAAGTCGTGTTTATTTGACGTTTGTACTATGCTTTTTAGAAAGGACCTCTTTTATGAATAAGAACGCTAATTGTGTATTTTGCGAAGCAGATGAAAATCTCAAAATATATGAAACCAAAAATCTATTTATACTCTTTGACCCTTATCCTCTTATGGAAGGACATTTAATGATTTCCTCTAAGGAACATTACGGATGTGCTGGAGAGCTGCCTGAAGAGTTTATTGAAGAATTATCTTTCTTAAAGGAAAAGGTGAGGTTGATTCTCAAAAAAACCTATGGAAATGTAAGCTTTTATGAACATGGAAGAGCTGGTGGTTGTATGGCAACAGATCCTGGCAATCGCTTATGTCACCATTTTCATCTTCATGCTCTCCCCTTTACGGGAGATGTCCACAGAGACTTAGAAACAAAGTTTAGGGGAAAACCACTCGAGGGTTTTTCTATGATCAAAACTTATTTTGAGGGTTATGGGGAATATCTTTATTTTGAAAATTGTGAGGGAGTATCCAAATTTTATCCCTCCAGTGGTAAAGTTGTTCCTTCACATCACTTAAGAACATTAATTTCGCAATGTCTTGGCCACCCCCACAGAGCAGATTGGGAAACTTATTCTCAGCATAAAGAAAGAGTCTTGGTGTTTAATACCAATAGAATCAAAAAGCACTCAGATCTTTTCTTAGCTGCTTAGAAGGTAGAAGTTATGATTTATTTTGATAATGCAAGCACTTCTTGGCCAAAACCCAAAGAGGTCTTGGATGAGGTTACATCTTACTTTTATCATGTTGGTGTAAATCCATCTCGTGGGGCATATCAACAAGCCTTACATGCAGAGCAAATAGTCTCTGAAACAAGAGAAGGCTTAGCTGAAATGTTTAATGTGCAAGATCCTGATCATCTGTGTTTTACTCTTAATGCGACCCAATCTCTCAATATCGTCTTAAAAGGATTACTAAAACCTGGTGACCATGTTCTCATCTCCAATTTTGAGCACAACTCTATTATAAGACCATTAGAGAGAATACTTCAAACAAAAGGAATTAGCTATACTGTTTATGAGTCTGATAAGGATGGATTTTTTAATGTAGAGCAAATAGAAAATCTTATCACTGATAAAACAAGATTAATTACATGTAACCACGGATCCAATGTTATAGGCGTTATCAATCCACTTGCGACTATGTCAAAGCTTGCTCAAAAGCATAATCTTTTGTTCCTTGTTGATTGTGCACAAACTGCAGGCCATACCGAAATAGATGTGGAAAAGTATAAAATAGATTTCTTAGCTGGAACCGCTCACAAATCTCTTTTAGGGCCTTCTGGAGTAGGATTTCTTTATATAAAGAATCCTGATCTTGTGGACACCTTTAGTGAAGGAGGAAGTGGCCATAATTCTTCATCAAAAAAACATCCAAAGACTATGCCATTAAAATTTGAAGCAGGAACCCCCAATTATTTAGGCATCGCTGGGTTTAATGCAAGTTTGCGGTATTTAAAAGATAAGAATTACATCAAAATACACAATTATGAAATGGAATTACTCAATACTCTTATTTCAAAGCTTAAAGAAATTGATGAAATTGTTATTTATGGCACACAAGAACTTAGCTTTAAGATTCCCTTACTATCATTCAATGTAAGGGGACTTTTCGCTACGGAATGTTCGTATACTCTTGATAAAGAATATAATATTTGCACTCGAGGAGGGCTACAATGTGCCCCTTTAATTCATAAAACGCTTAATACCTTTCCTCATGGTACAGTACGAGTAAGCTTAGGGTATAATAATTCTCTTCAAGAAGTAGACACTCTAATAGACGCTCTTAAAAAAATTTGCTCTGATATGAGACCTTCATACTCTACTGGAGAAGTTTCATGCAAAAAATAGTCTATTATTTACTTTCTAATAATGGATACATTTTACTTTTGCTTTTAATAGTTGTTTTATCGTTTTTTGACAATTATTATTTTACTTTATAACAACGATTATGATTTCTATAACAGCTTTGTTAGTATTCCTTATTATAAGGCCATCTAAAAATATTCTTCTTTTAAAAAAAGAAGAATATTTCTAGTGAAAGTGCGATTAATTTTTGGTCTGACTCTTGTGTTACAGTAATGGTTGATAAAGATCTAATGGAATCAAATGAAACGAGGCAGCTTACAAAGCACGAGGAGAAAGGGAGTACATGCGAGGGCTAGCAGGTCTTAAAATTAAAGAATTTTGAATCCATAAGTTTCTTACCCTATACATAATAAGCTTTCCTTAAAGTTATGAGCTTAAACTTTTAAAAATAAAACTCCGTCTTCTTTTAAGGAATATCGTAATTTCACGATATGTTCAAACTTCTTAGTTTATGTAATTATTTTACTTGATGAATGAAAAAGACATTGAAAATATGATTGAGAAGAAAAATCTCATTCTTATTGGTCCTCCAGGATCAGGCAAAGGGACCTTTACTCAAGAACTAAAGCAGTTTCATTATGAATCCATTTCAACCGGCAATCTCTTAAGAGAAAATTTAGCCGCCAATTCATTTATTGGTCAGGAATGTAAGGACTTTATTAATTCTGGAAAACTTGTTCCTGACAAACTTATTTTCAAACTTATTCATGAAAAAATTAAACGAACCTTACGGGAAAAGACCCCTTTTGTTTTAGATGGATTTCCGCAATCTATTATTCAATATCATTATCTTCTTCGTCTTTTGGAGAAAGAAGATATGAAAGGAAGATGCTGCTTCTTAGAATTTATTATTGATGACGAAAAAGCGATTAATCAAATGATCTCTCGCTTGTTTTGCCTTAAATGTCATCAAATTTATAATAATGTCACATGCCCACCATTAAAAAGAAACACTTGCGATAAATGTCAATGTAAGCTCGTAAGACGTTCAACAGATAATAGAGATGACGCAATAAAAAGGTTAAAAGTTTATAGAAAGGAGACTAAACCTATTTTAGCTCTAGCAAAAAAAAATTTTGAGATTTTAAAGATCAACTCTAACTTTGGATATAACGTTCAGTTGTATATTAACTTCATTTTCCATATACTTTGTACATCAAACAATAATCCGGAAAATTATTATGATAAAATATAAATTTACTTTGTTAACTTTACTTTTTTTTGCGACTCTAACACCACTGAAAGCTATGTGTGAAAAAGATCTAAAAGAGGATACAAGACAAATGCACCCTCATCATTTTACAATTAAAGAGAGTGGCCTCTTTGCAGGATTTGGTCTTACTGAAGATGAATCTTTTGTATGGATTGACGATATGGAAAATAGTTCTCCTTCAAGGAAAAAAGTCTCTCTGCGGGGGCAGCATATCGAAATCGAGGGGACTCCAAAGAAACATTGCATTGGATCTTATGATCTCGAAAGTATGAAAGGGATTCCATGCATGGCTAAAGCCTATGCTCTTAAGAGGATGCAGAATTGCTGGGAGTGTTTTGAACGAACTGGCTTTAATCCTGCATTTTATCATGTATCTCGCGATCAACTCTCTCTTCAACAACAAGCGTATAATCTAAGACCGCATTGTGTTTATTTAGCTTCATTTCAAGAGGAAGGAGCCCTAAAAGTTGGATTGGCCTATACACCTAGATTATTAGGAAGATGGCTTGAACAAGGTGCCCTCGCTGCAACTGTCATTCAAAGCTTTCCTGATGCCTATCAAGCAAGGGAGTTAGAAAAAAGAATTAGCGAAACATATCATATACCAGAAGGTTTTTCTTGTGAAAAAAAGCGCCTATGGCTTAGAAGCCCTTTTAGCCTAGAAAAGATATTAACCAATCTAAAAAATCAAAAAGAGAAGATTATATCTGAACTTCAGCTCCTTGATCCTCAAACTCCAATCTGCGATTTATGGTCCTTGTACAAGATAGAAGTTGTTGATTTTGAAACAGTAGAAGATAGAACCTTTCTACAGCAGAAAGTCCAGGGAAGATATCTTGGTTTAGTTGGAGATGCTTTAATATATGAGCACAATTCTCAAAAATACATGTGCGGACTAAAGAAACATGTGGGCTCTTCTGTAATAAGAATACTCAGAACCTTAAAATAAGGAATAATGTTATTATGGAGTTAAAAATAAAGCCATAACCGCTATGAAGGGTAGAAAAAGTTCTTCAGAAAAACTTTGTTAGAAGGAGCAATTCAATTCCCTTTGGGTTCTAGATATTCTATCGGCTTACCGGAAAGCATTAATAGAAAGAAAATATGGGTCTTAAATATGAAATTGGGCTCGTTATGATAAAAAGATTCGGAAATCTCATGGAAAGATAAGAAATAACGAATGACGTTTATAAAAAACTGTTTATTTTGCCAAATAGGGTCTCAAAAAGATAACCCAAACATTATCCGAAAGTTTAAACATTGTTTTGCTATTTATGATAAATTTCCAGTAAACCCTGGGCATGTTCTGATCATACCATTTCATCATACAGAAACTTGGTTTACGGCCACAGAAGACATTCGCTTAGATATTATACTGGCTCTTCATGATATGAAATCCCATCTTGATCATAATTTTTCTCCTCCTGGATATAATATGGGAGTTAATTGTGGTCTTGTGGCAGGGCAGACGGTTTTTCATCTTCATATGCATTTAATTCCACGATACGTTGGTGACATGGATAATCCTCGTGGGGGTATTCGAGGCGTTATTCCTTACAAGCAAAAGTACTAAAAGGCGGGTTAGAACTTATATTTTCTTCAGCTCTCCTTGACAGTAAGCTTGCAAGAGTGTTAATATTAAAAAAATAATATAAAAACTAGGCTAAGGAGAAAAATTAAATGAAGAATGAGCTGATTGTTTTTGAAGATTTGCTTGAGCGCTTATATCCTCTTCAGGAAGAGTGTTAAAAAATTTTTTATGTTGCTTAGGATAAAACCTTCGCATCCCATTGTCGTTGATGATAAAAGGAATTTGTCTATAGGAGAAATTCCAGGGTTAGCGCGTATTGTTAAAGATGCACCTGCATGGCTTCTTGAACTCCTAAATCTTTTAGATGGAACAGCTACTTTAGAAGAAATCTATAGTACGTTGTTATCTCGAGGTCATTTTATAAGTCAAGAAGTTTTTGATCAGGCAATAAAAGAGATACGTAGAGCTTCCTTTTTAGAAAACATAGAAGAATCATCAAAGATTCTTACACCTCAAGAGCAAGAACTATATGATCGTCAAATGCTTTACTTTTCATTAGTAGAGCAAAATGAGAAGCCGGGATCATACTATCAAGAAAAGCTTAAACAACAACATGTCTTTATCTTTGGTGTAGGAGGAGGAGGGACATGGGTATCTCTTAATTTAGCTTTATGTGGCTTTGGTGAAATAACACTTGTAGATGGTGATAACGTAGAGTTTTCTAATTTGAATAGGCAGGTTCTTTACACGAATGAAAACCTAGGGATGCCAAAAGTTAAAGCCGCGGAAGAAGCTCTTAAAAAAATTAATCCCAATATTAAGGTCAACATAATAAATAAATTCCTGCGTTCGGATGGAGCATCTTTAGAGCAGTTAATGCTTTCACTAGAAAAGCTAATTTCTCCCAATTGTACACTAATCGTTCTTGCTTGGGAGAATCTTTCATACTTTCAAGAAAATACGGCTGAAGAAGCTATACATACACTAGCTCATCATTTAAAAATTCCAGTCATTGAAATTGGGGCTGACCCTCTTTCTGTTTCAGTAGGCCCTCTATATGTTAATGACCATCATTCAACTTGTTTTGCTTGCGTAAAATCCCAAACCCAACAAACATATTATTCACCAGACAAGACTGTCCAAGCATTGCAAAGAGCTAGATTAAAAGATGGAAGACAAAATTATAAACCGTTAAACTTTTATCAACATGCCCCCTCATTGAGTATTGCAGGAGGACTTGTCGTAGATCAACTAATAAAGTTTGTAACTTCTTGTGAAGCCCCTCTTATCATCGGAAAAAGATATCAATTATCATTGCAATCTTATGAGATGAATATAGAGCATCTCCAATGTGGCCCTTCCTGCTCTCAGTTTCTTCGCAAGAGAAGTCTATAAAGTATGGATCATCAGAAGCAAGAATTATATGCAAATCTTTTAAATTATAATGAATCTATTAACAGCACCATTGTAAGTTCTTTTAGAGATTTACAAAACAATTACGGTATTAATTATTTTTATCATATAAAAATTATTAAAAATTTTTCCTTTTTTATATGTAGTAATTTAGAATACCTTAAACATGCTTTTGCTAATGAGTTATTTGCCTCTCGCTATCCAACTTTCCAAAACATAGTTAGCAACTTAGAAAAAAAAGAAGTGAGAAAATTTCTCTGGACAGGAAACCCACCTGATAAGCCCCATGAATGTATATATGATTTTGGCATATGGAATGGTTATACCTTTTATGAAAGATTAGAGGATGGCTTAGAAGCCTGGGGCTTTGGAGCTGACAAAAACAATACTAATATTGTAAATTTTTATATAAACAATGAATATAATTTAATGGATTATATATTTCATTTAAAGGATAAATATAAAAATTTATTTGATATTTCAACTGTCCCCTGCTTAATACCTTCCAATTTAACTTTTTCCAATGACTTTCCAAATATAGCTAGCAAAGAATCTTTACCAAAAAAGGAGATCAAAAAATACTACTTAACCTCTGATCTTTCTTTATCTAAAAGACAAGCAGAGTGTATAATAGCTAGCATTAAAGGACAAAGTGCTAAAGAAATAGCAAGAGGACTTAATCTATCTCCTCGAAGCGTTGAAAAATATTTAGAAAATTTAAAAAGCAAAATGGGGTGTGCTACTATGAGAGAGATGTTTGAAAAATTATTTGAGCTAGAATCTCTTAAGCATTTATTATTTAGATCCCCCGATATTATTAAAAGTTTTTAATATATTAGCTTTATAAGTAATTTTATTCAAATATTAAGAGGAAAGATGCATTTGGAACTTAGTAAGAGCAATAAAAATTTTCTTATTCCAACTTTAAACAACACAGGATATACGCCTGCTAAACCAGATATTATACAAAAAGCATTTATTCGCTTTGCAAAACATGCAAAAAATCCTTTGTTAGATGTTGGAGCTGCTTTTGGCATTACTTCTCTTTTAGCTTTAAATAACGGAGGATATATTATCGCTAATGATCTTGATGCCAGACATCTTGAAGCTATAAAACAAAACGCTCCTTTATCTTTAGTTAATAAGTTAGAGCTTGTCGTCGGGAGAATGCCTCAAGATCTAGACTTTAAAGAGGAAAGCCTGTCTGGTATCCTTGTTGCACGAGTTCTTCATTTTCTGACAGGACAAGAAATTATGGAATCTCTCCATAAAATTTTTAAATGGCTTACTCCTAAAGGAAAAGTTTTCTTTGTTGCTACTACCCCTTTTATTAAAATCTTAGAACCATTCATTCCGGTTTATAATGATAGAAAACAATCTGGTGAATTATGGCCGGGTACGCTTGAGGATGTAAAAAAATATCAAAGTATGAATGTAGAAGCAATGCCTTCATTTGTTCATCTTTTAGATGAAGATATCGTTCGTAGAATTTTTACGGAAGCTGGTTTTAAAATAAAAAAACTTAATTATTTTGCAGCTGAATGTCCTCAAGAGTGGCTTTATGATGGAAGAGAGTTTATTGGCTGTATTGCCGAAAAAAGTTAAGTAATTATAGGAGCATTAATAAAATTAAATTAAGTAAAGACATCTTTTTTTGCGTCTCAATTTTTATTAATTAATGTCACAACAATATATCGAGACAAAGCTTTATTATAATACACATGAAAAATAAGGTTAAAAATGAAGAAAAAGAAAGAAATATTTTCAATATTAATAGGCACTGCAATTGATTATTATGACAATATGCTGTTTATGCATTTTCTTTTTCTATTAACCCCTCTTTTTTTCCCAACTAATAATCCTATAATGGCAGGAACGCTTGCTTTAGGAAGCTTTGCTGCTTGCTACATAATAAGGCCTATAGGTGGTATTGTATTTGGGCATTTTGGCGATCGTTTGGGACGAAAGAAATCTTTATATTTTTCAATATTACTCATGTCTTTTCCAACTTTAATCATAGGTTTACTACCCACATATGAACAAATTGGTATTGCCGCACCTGTGATTTTAATTAGCTGTCGCTTGGCACAGAATTTTTTTGTTGGAGGAGAGGCAGCTGGCGGCTTCGTTTCACTTATCGAATTTTCTAATCCTAAACATAAAGGGCTTGTTGCAAGCATCCTTAACGTTGGCGCTATGCTTGGAGGATTGCTTGGCACAACTCTAGGATACTTGTTTACTCAACCATTTATGCCTGAATGGGGCTGGCGCATCCCATTTCTTATGGGAGCCATTGTGGGTTGGCTGGGGCTTCGAATGCGTTTGAAATTTAGTGAAACTCCTGCATTTAAAAAAGCTAAGCAAGATAACAACCTCTTCAAAATTCCTCTTGTAAACTTACTGATGTATCAAAGATTAGATCTTTTACGTACGATGATTATGCCTGCAGGGTTTGTAGCACCGTATTTTATGGTTTTTGTATATGTGAGTAATATCTTTAAAAACGATTTTCATTTACAATCTTTTGAGGTAATGAAAATCAACTCATTAATTATGCTTATTTGGTTGCTACTTTTTCCAATGATGGGTTATTTATCAGATATAGTCGACCGCAGAAAGATGATTCAAATGGCTGCGCTAAGTATTTTCATTATTTCGTATCCCTTGTTTGTTTTAGTAACAGAAAACCCTACTTTACTTAACTATATATTTCTTCAGATAGTTTTAAGCGTTGCAGGTACAGCAATAGTGGGTGCTAGTGCCCCTCTTATTGCTTCTTTTTATTCTACCTCTCTAAGATATACAGGAATAGCTTTTGGTTGGTCGATTGGTGTTGCAATTTTTGGCGCTTCTGCACCTTTAATCTCTAACCAGCTTGTAATCTGGACAGGAAATAAATCTGCTCCCTCTTTATTTCTGATGCTTTGTGGATTGATTAGCGCACTTTCAACTCTTAGTCTTAGGTCAAGAATCAACACCGATATTCCTCAGCTAAGTGAGACGAGTACCTAAATCAACACACCTCTTTTATAGAGCCTTGCTGTGAACAAGAAGGACTACAATGAAAGCTCTCCTCTCGTATCTCATATGATTGCAATGATAATTGATATCTTTTTCCGATGATAAGAGGGGCTTCACAAGAAGTTACAAACTTTATTAGCTGATCTACGACAAGTCCTCCCATGATACTTAAAGATGGGGCATTTTGATAAGAATTTAGGGGTTGATAATTTTTGCGTCCATTTTTTATTCTAGTTTCTTGCAATGATTGAACCGTTTTATCTGAAGAATAATGAGCTTGTTGAGTTTGCGATTTTACACAAGAAAAACAAACTGAATGATGATCATTAACATATAGAGGACCTACTGAAACAAAAAGAGGGTCAGCCCCAATTTCAATAACTGGAATTTTCAACCGATGGGCAAGTATATGTATAGCTTCTTCAACTGTATTTTCTTTAAAATAAGAGAGATTTGTCCAAGCAAGAACTATTGAGGTACAAGAGGTGGGAATTAACTTCTCTAATAAAAGAACTAACTGTCCTAAAGATGCTCCTTCAGAGCGTAAGAACTTATTTATTATGTTGACCTTAATGTTGGGATTAATCTTTTTAAGAGCTTCTTCCGCGGCTTTCACTTTTGGCATTCCTAGGTTTTCATGCGTATAAAGAACTTGCCTATTCAAATTAGAGAGCTCTACATTGTCACCATCTACAAGTGTTATTTCACCGAAGCCACATAAAGCTAAATTAAGAGATACCCATGTTCCCCAACCTCCAGCTCCAAAAATGAGAACATGTTGCTTCTCAAGTTTTTCTTTTTTTTCATTCAATGAAGAGAGTGATTTCATTGCTCTTATTCCTTTTTTGTAAGTAACTCCACAGTGACTTTTGTATTTTTTGAAAAAGCAACTGAGACATTTCCTGTATCATTAAAATTTTCCTCATTTTATAAGAGGAATCCTAATGGTAAACTCTTCTAAAAAATTTAGAAACCTTAGCAGACGAGCAACCTCCCTGTTTTAAACTGACAATAAACCACTATAGGGAGGCTCTCTTCAACAACACAAAAACTTTTAACACTCTTCTTGAAGAGGATATAAACGTTCAGATAAATCTTCAAAAATGATAAATTGATTCATTTAAATTCTCCTTCAATTTAGTTCTTTAAATTTAATTATACAATAAGTTTACAACAATACCACACTTTATAAAATTACCACGTTGACCAAGCCTGTAACACCCAAAAATAATTAATAAAAACTCTAAAAATCTTTTTAAAACAGAAAAAGCATAATGGAAATTATAAATCAGCATCTTTACATAGCTTTTTAAAGAATTTTGCAAACTAAAGTACATAAATCGAGAGGCTCCTATAATTCAATTTTTATGCTCCTTTCATAAGACCTAGAATGACTCATAAATTAAGAAAGGGAAATATCGTAAAATTACGGCATATGGGTACGTGGAGTTTCTCAAAACAGCTGAAGATCATGGCAAATAAATCGGCGCAACTATCTTGAAAACAAAACTTAACACACTAAGAAATCAATATATATATGACATTTTTATTTATTAATTATTTCAAAATAAGGAAGGAATTCTAGTTCTATAAATTTGCGAGCAAGATCTGTTTGCTTAAAAGACCTAAATTTAGTTTTAGCTGAATTAAGATAAGCTTCGACTGTCCTTCTAGAAACATCTAAAATAATAGCAGTTTCTTCTGCAGATTTTCCTTTCACACACCAATATAAGCATATTGCTTCTTTCATAGTGAGGTAAGTATTATCATATTGTTTTCCTAGGTAAAATCTCTTAATATCTAAATTCTCATAGAAAGATTTTTTTAATTCTATTAAACGAGCATCAATTATTTTTCCTGTTAATAATCTCGTTGACCTTATAATTTTATTATTTTTTTCATGTTCTTTTATTATTGGAGAAGCCTTTTCTCTGAAGTATTGTGAAAACATTTTCAAAATATCTTTATTGGAAAGATAAAAATTAAGAATTTTGTCATTATTTTTAGAAGTTGAAAAATTAAAATGTTCAGAAAAACTCTTTTGTTTTTCTATATATATCATTACATGATCTACATCAAAATCTTCTTTTAAAGTATGACTTAAATTGTTTCCTTCAAGCTGATTAACCAGAGTAAAACCTTCTGTATACTGTTGAGGGTTCATATCAGGAGTATAATACTTATAGGCATCTGATTTATAATAAAAAAAATCCAATAAATCACTATTATTACAAATATCTATTAAAGATCCATCATCATAAATTCTTGTATAGCTAAAAGATATTATCCCAAATTTTTTTAACGGAAGGCAAATTTCATTTATCTCATAAGCACATGATAATAATTTCTTTTTATTAGGTAAGATGAGATTATCATTTTTTTTCATAAAATATCCTTTTAAGTCTAAATATCCTCTTTTAAAAATATTCCTCTTACTACCGGACAATTTTCAAGAGAGCTGAAAATGCCCTATTCAAATAAATTTTGATCTTATTTTCATAGAAAATGTCCAACGACATCTATAGATAACAAAATTATAATATTAATAATACTAATATAAAGACGCATCTTCACCAAGCACCCAGAAGTACACAGCCAGAGCTAGAAAGAATACCACTAAAGGCCGTCGTAGTATAATGAGGCATACTTTTATGTAGTCTAAAGCAGAAATTGATATAACAGAGAGGAACCTTAACGGAAATAACTACCACCCTGGAGTGAATCTTTTAAGTTTAAAATAATTTGCCCCTATAATTCATATTTTTATGCTCTTTTCATAAGGCCTAGAATGACGCATAAATTAAGGAGCGAAAACACCGTAAAATTACGATCCTAGCTCACCTCTTTAATCATAAGAAGCAGTGCAGCAAAAGAGCACCACTTGAACAGAAAGAAAATAAAATGAAGAAAAATAAATAACTCAACACGAGCTTAAGAATATTCACAAAGTCATCTAAGGAGATCTAGGCCTCTAAAATAAGCAATAGATTATATTTTTTCTCGAAAAGATATTTTATCTTTAGAAAAAGCTTCACTAAAAAGAAAAAAGTGAAATTCATAACATCGAAAAATTTTCTCTATCATTTCTCCCCTCCCCTTACATTTCATTTTATTTTTAACATTATCTATATACTTTTCTACAGATCGAGGAGATAAATTTAATAGCCTAGCAATTTCTTTCGAAGTTTTTCCTTTAATTGTTGGGATAAGACATTGCATTTCTCTATAGGAAAAAGAATAATAATTCCCTTCTATACACAGAGAAATCTTTTTTAATGAATTATATCCATTAATATCTTTAAATTTAAATATAATATTTTGGATCGACAAGAAAACTTCAGGGTTAAATGGAAGGAAATTAGGAGTATAAACATTAGAAGTATCTATTTGTTTTTTTAAAAGCGCTGATTTTATTCCCATGCTGTTATTTCCTTTTTATAAAAACTTCATTTATTATTAATATTAAAATTAGAAAACTCTATGCAAGGGGCTATTTTTTATTTAACAATGTAAAATAAAAAACCTCGCGCAAGGAGTTCTCATGTCATCATGAGGAGAATTAGAGAATTGAACTATCCAAAAAATTCTCTTAAGGTAGCACGTAAGTGGGATATACTTATTTTTTTATAAGCATATGATATATATATGAAAATTTAAAAAACTATCTAACTAATAATAAAAAAAGGCTTATGAAAGAATTCAGTTTTATCCTTCCAGAGGAAATTTACAAAAAACATTTAACTACTGTTGAAGGAGTTAAGTTTTCTAAAAGAGAAATAGATATCATTTCCTGCATTCTTAATGGAAGAACCGCCAAAGGAATAGCCCACTTATTATCAATCTCTCCTCGCACTTCTGAAGTACATACCTATAACATTATGAAAAAATTAAACTGCTCTTCTCGAGAGAGCGTAATTACTAAGATAGAAGCCTCTAATAGTTTGTTTATTATAAAAAACTATTATTTAAGATTATTAACTTATATGGGGTTTGAACAAGTTTTAAAAGATATTAGTAAATTAATCGGAGAAGAAAAACATACCTGTCTCCTTGCTTATTGGAAGGGAGAAAATAATTTATCTATTATACAATATATAAAAAAGCATCTTGAATTAGCAAAAATCAAGGTCTTCTTTGAAAGGAGAGAAAAGAAACAACCTTTTTCCCAACTTATCGAACAAACAAATTTCACACATTATAGTTTATATTATATTTCAAAAGACAGTATAAATATAGAAGATATTAAAATTAATTTTTCTTCCATCATTGGAAATAATTCCTCCCTTCTCTCTAATGTTTTATTTTTCTCCTTTGATAAAAAGATCATAGATCTCTTCTCTCATTCTATCAATGCGGTTAACTTTATAAATTTTAATAATACTTTAAATTACTATTTTTTTGTTTTTGAAATATTAAAAATATTTTTTCCTCAAAGAAATTTTTCAATTTTAATTGAAAATTTCGAAAAGAAATATAAAGGTATAATTGAATCACATAAAAATGAGGATGATTTAAACAAACGAACTATAGAGAAAAATCTCCTTACTCATATAAAAAAAGCAGGAAATTTGAAAAAGGAGCTCCTTTTTTTGGGGCTTATTTCTATTGGAGGACTTACTTATTTAAAGATAAAAACTGATCCACCAAAAGCCGATTTGGCACCAATTAAACAAGAAATCTCTGAAGAGACAATAAAAGCAGTGGTTCGTTCAGATCTTAGCCTCCCTAATGAAGCAATTTTCTTAAATCGCCATGAACTTATAACTCAGATAGATAAGAAGTTAAACAATCAGACAGGAATACAAACGATTGCCCTTATTGGTATAGGAGGAGCGGGTAAAACTATACTTGCCCGTCAATATGCTCGTAAAAGAAAGGCCTCAGTAATTTGGGAAGTTAATGCAGAAACTCATGAAAATCTCCAAGAGTCCTTTAGTCAATTAGCAGACATCCTTTCAAAAAATGAAGAAGATCAAAAGCTCGTAAGAGAAATAAATGAAACAAAAAATCTTGAAGAGAGAGAAAAGAAGCTCATTCAATTCGTAAAGAACCATCTTAAAGAACTACAAGATTGGATCATTATTTTTGATAATGTTGCAAAACTTGCTGAGATACAAAGATATTTTCCTCAAGATGCTGCTACTTGGGGCAGGGGAATGGTTCTGCTGACGACAAGGAACAGTAGCCTCCAAAACAACAAATATATTAGTTCTACCCTCTTTGTAAATGAATTAACCCCTATACAAAAACTCAAACTTTTCACTCATATTATGAACAATGGAGACTCTTATTCCCCGACATTCCAACAAACTGAAGAAATTAAAGATTTTTTAAGATATATTCCTTCTTTTCCTTTAGATATTTCTATTGCTGCTTACTATTTGAAAAATTCCAATATCTCTTACAAAGAATATTTAGAAAATTTAAAAATAAATAGCCAGGAATTTGAGGATATTCAAAAAGATCTCCTCAAAGAAGCGAGCGACTACACAAAGACACGCAAAGATATTATTACATTATCCTTGCAACAAGTGATAGCTGCCCATAAAAATTTTGGCGATCTTTTGCTATTTGTTAGTCTTATTGATTCTCAAAACGTTCCAAGAGATTTATTAAATGCCTATAAAGATAAAGTTACTATAGATAATTTTATTTGTCATTTGAATAAATACTCTCTTGTTACTTTTACTTCTGCATCTGATTCTTTTCCAATTTTCTCTATACACCCCTGCACACATACTATTAGCTTAAATTACTTTAAAGAAACTTTATTATTAGAAAAAAACAAGAAATATATTCATCCAATTGTCAATTTATTAGATGGTTATATCGACCAACTAATTGATAAAGAAGACTTTGGAAAAATAAGACGTTTAGTATCTCATTATGAATCGTTTCTACGCCACGATAATTTTCTTACAAATGAAGAAAAAGGAATAATAAAAAGCCAAATGGGGATTGTTTATTTTTATTTAGGCTATTTTACAAAAGCAAAAAAAGCAATTGAAGAAAGTCTTATGGCATTAAGCGATGAACATCGGATAAATAATAGAAAAGCAAAAAACCTAATGTTTTTAGGAATTATTTATAGAGAGTTAAGTAATTGCAGCAAATCTAAAGAATTTTTAAAAAAGGCCATCAAAACCTATGAAAGATGCCCAGAAAGCATTAAGGGGCTTGTTCGAGCATTAACATATTTGGGAGCTGTATATCGAGAAGAAGGTAACTATGAAAAAGCTAAAATTCTTCTTGAAAACAGTCTTCAAACGCATAAAAAGTACTTTCTTAAAGATAAAGCAGAACTTGCTAGATTACTTGTAGAATTAGGAAATATTTATATCGTTCTTGGCGATTATGAAAAAGCTAAACGTTCTTTAGAAAATAGCGTCATAATTTATAAAAATCTTTTTCCTAATACTCCTTCTAGCGTCGCCTGGTCTCTGGCCCATCTATCTAATGCGTATAAAGGACTAGGAGATTACAAGAAAGCAAAAGCGCTACTCGAAGAGAGTCTTATAATTTATAAGAAATATTTTCCAGAACATTCTTTTGGTGTAGCGTGGGTATCCGCACGTTTAGGCATCATTTATAAAGATTTAGGAAATTACGAGCGGGCTTCAGACCTACTAGAAAAGAGCTTAAGAATCCATAAACAACTTTACGGAGATGAAAGTATTAGAACTGCTTGGGTCTCAGCACACTTAGGAAGTATCTGTAATATTTTAGGTTTCAATGAAAAAGCTAAGAATTTTTTGGAAAAGAGCTTAGAAATACACGAAAAGCTTTATGGCAAAGATAATATCAAAACTGCTTGGATCCTAACAAAAATAGGACGCTTGTATGAGAGTACAGGAGATTATCATCAAGCTTGTCTTACTTTGGAAGAAAGTGCTAAAATTTACAAACGGTATTTTAAGGAAAACCATTTAAAAAGAGAAAAGCTTCTACTCTATCTTGGCAATGCTTATACTAATCTTGGTGATTACCATAAAGCACAACATTTTTTAGAAAAGACTATTACGACGTATGAAAAACGATATGGTAAAAATCATGTTGAATTGGCACAAGTGCTAAGAAGTCTAGGACGAGTCTATCTTATTAAAGGACAATCAGAACTAGCGGAAACATACTTCTACAAAGCATTAAATACCTTAAAAGCAAACGAACACCCAGATATGTTTATAGTTTTAGAGGATTTTGCAAACCTTTATTTAAAAAAACACACAGAGTCTAAAATAAAAGAAGCCCCTTCTGCTAAAGAATTCAAAATAAAAGCAATGGATTCCTTACAACAAGCCTTGTCAATTGTACAAAATTACTTTGCGGAAGGATCTCCCCATATAATGAAAATTCAATCTCAAATTAAAAAATTAGAAGAAAAATGAATCAACAAAGCAGATATGAGTTAGAATAATTACTGCTGAAACATTTGTCGACTCACAAACAAAATAGTCATTCTGTGCCCCCTTATTTGGGAATGACCCGGAACTTCCTGGTACCGAAGAGGTGAATTGAAACCCGATCTATTAATGAGATTTTTTATTTTTCAGTACCTTAATAAAGTATTTTTATAATCCCCTAAGCCCTTGAGCAAATAAAAAGAAGACAACCAATAGAATATGGGAAGATTCTGGCGACGGCCTCCCTTTACAGATAAGAAAGGATTATTTAGGATTAATAAAAAATATTATTTCTCAATGCCTTTTGCTCTTAGCAGAGCTCTGGATAAAAAAATTTATGGAAGAAAAAGATCTTCTCTTTTCTGAAGAGATTTACTTAGAGCAGCTATCCACTATTAATGAGATAAATTTTACTCCCCGTGAAATTGATGTTATCGCATGTCTTTTAAATGCACGAAGAACAAGTCAGATAGCATCCATCTTATCTATTTCTCCAAGAACAGTGACAACGCATTTTCGTAATATTATGCTCAAACTTGATTGCAACTCACAAGAGGGCATCATAAGTTTTGTTGAACAGTCTCATAAACTTCATATTTTGAGAGAGTACTATTCAAGCCTACTTATTAAATTGGCCTTTGAAAAACTCTTAAAGGAAATTTCAAAGCTAAAAAGAGAAGACAATTCAACATGTTTGCTTGTCTTCTGAAAAGAAAGAACCTTAAAAAATGCTCTTCTATCTCATCTAAAAAATCATTTAAATGACTCAGGGATTAAAGTTGAGGTTCAAGAGCAAAAGTTAGATGGAAAAGCAGAAAATATCATCTGCGAAAACAAAACTCTCTTGCTTTTTGTTGAAGAGAAAGATCGACAGGAATTTTCCAAAGACCTTTTAATTTTTAATTCCATAAATTTACATGATGAAACAAACTATTATTTTGCTTTTTTAAAAATTATTGCAAGCTTATTTCCTAGAGCTAACCTTGAGACCATACTTGCAAGTTTTAGAGAAGAATATGATAGAATGCATAATACCTCTGGGAACAAATACTCTAGGAATTACCAAGATAACAGAAGCTTAAGAAGTCAAAAAAATATTTTTTTCTTTCCTATGATACAATTTTTAAAAAGTAAAAAATGGTATCTTTTTTTTATTTTTTTATTTTTTGGCGGAATAAATATTATATATCTCACTTTTAAAAATAGAACTGAACAACCGCAGAGTTACATATCTCAAGGAAAAGAAGAAACTCACTCTCTTCAATCTAATCGGATTGCAACAACTGAACCTTTTCTCCTTTCTAGGCCAAAATTTACTTCCCAAATAGACGATAAATTTAAGCATCAAGGTGACATTCAAACTGTTGCTTTGGTTGGACCGGGAGGGGCGGGTAAGACGACTTTAGCACGGCAATATGCTCGTACGCAAAAATTTTCCGTGGCTTGGGAAATTAATGCAGAAAGCCGTGAAAGTCTTAATGAATCATTTGAAGAACTAGCTCAAGTACTTGCAAAGTCAGAGCAAGAAAAGAATGAAATAAAGAGAATTCATAATATAAAAAATATCAATGAAAGAAATATACAAATTACTCAATTTATAAAAGATAAGTTAAAATCTCACACATCTTGGTTATTGATTTTCGATAACGTAGAGATATTGTCAGATATTCAAAATTACCTTCCTCATGATTCAACGACCTGGGGCAATGGAAAAATTATTCTTACATCAAGAGATAGTAATATTAGAAACAACAATCACATCACTAACGCACTCCTAGTTGGAGAGTTTTCCCCTCAAGAAAAGCTTGAACTTTTTATGAAAATTTTGAATAAGCCTTATGAATGGACTTCCCTACAGAAGACTCAGGCTCAAGAGTTTTTAAACCATCTTCCCTCCTTTCCTTTAGACGTATCACTTGCGGCTTCTTTTCTTAAAGTGAGCGGAATGTCATATGCAATGTACTTAAAGTGTAGGAAAAGTGATGACAAACACCTTGAGCAAGGACAGCAAGAAACGCTTAAAAATATTACAGATTATCAATTTACAAGGGCTGAACTTATTGGACTCACTATTGGAAAAATTTTAAAAGATGCACCTCAATTAGAAACTCTTCTTCTATTTTGCTCTTTTCTTGATTCATATGAAATTCCTATATCTATTCTTCAAAGTTATGCTCAGAAATTAAAAAACTCGGAAGCCTTGGTATATTTATTTAAAATTGAGATGGATAAACACTCTCTCATTTCGTCAAAGCGTACTCAAGACAATGCTGAAGAAAAAATAACTTTTCATCGCAGCATTCAGGAAGAATTAAGAAAGTACTTTATGCGCTCCTTTTCTGAAAAAATAGTAAATTCTAAAAACAACTCTATTCTGAAAAATCGAGATCTCCATGTTGTTGCCGATATAAAAGAATCACTAAGCCTTATGGCAGATTCAATTTTTCCATATGCAACTGATTTTGCTAAGTTAGATATTTCTACACTTAGAATGTTTATACGCCATGGAGAAAGTTTTTTAAAGTTTGTTGCTGAAGAGAACATGCTACAAGAAATAAACCCTTTTATTATTGTAGATTTTTATAGAGTTTTAGGCGTTTTATTTTCTAATATAAGTCAGCTTGATAAAGCTAAAGGATATTGCGAAAACGC
>JAIESK010000089.1 GCA_019746105.1 Alphaproteobacteria bacterium | reverse complement strand
CCCCAAAAACAGAAGCTAATATTCTATCTTGAAAAATGGGCTGCCCTCCCCTTTGAACATGACCTAAAATAGTAAAACGGGTTTCAGCACCTGTTAATTCCGTAATACGATCAGCAAGATAGTGAGAAATTCCCCCATAACGAGATCTTCCATCCTTATCAGTAATATGGGCTTTTTCGCCCGATTCTGTGCCCACGGCTTCAGAAACAACTACCAAGGCAAAATTACGTCCTTGTTTTTGTAAAGATTTAATCTTATGAGCTATGGTTTCAATTTTATAAGAAATTTCAGGAATCAAAATAACATCAGCACCACCTGCAATCCCAGTGGCAAGCGCAATATGCCCTGCATCACGGCCCATGACTTCTAAGATCATCACACGATCATGGCTTGCTGCCGTTGGTTGCAAGCGATCAAGAGCTTCTGTTGCCACCTCAACGGCTGTCATAAAACCAATTGAGTGCTCTGTGTGGCTTAGATCATCGTCAATTGTTTTTGGTATGGTTATTAAATTAAGATTTCCTTGCTGAGCTAGTCGTCTGAGAATGTCTTGACTCCCATCTCCTCCAATTCCAATAAGGGCATCAAGTTTTAAAAGATGGTACCCTTCAATAACCTCATGAGAAATATCCTTAAAAGTACCGTCGGGCATAGGATAGGCAAAAGGATCCCCCTTATTGGTTGACCCTAAAATCGTTCCTCCTTCACGCAAGAGGTTCCCCGTACAATGAGAAAGTTCAAGTTTAATGGCGCTCACAGGTCTACGTAACAAACCATGAGTGCCTTGGTGAAGGCCATAAACTTCCCATCCATATTCTTGAATAGCCCGCAAAGTTGCAGCCCGAATAATAGCATTTAGACCAGCACAATCACCCCCGCTCGTTAAAATGCCAATCCTTTTCATATGAAACCCTTTTTAATTTGTGAAGCAACTAAAACTCTACAACTTAAACGCCATAGACTACGATACTTCTCGCTTTTTTGTCGAGAGGCTTTACACATTTGCTAAGCTAGAATAGCTGAACATTTGTAAGGCGTTCAACCCATGAACCGTCTTCCATTTTAATCCATTCAGGTCTCAAGTCTTCCCCTTGAAGAAGAAGATAGCAATCTGCATACCATTCATTCCCGGGGAAATTATGCCCAAGCACAGCCGCCACAACTTGAGCCTCTTTAGTAAGACCAACAGCCGCATAACACTCCACAAGACGGTGAAGAGCTTCAGGGACATGGGTTGTTCGTTGATAGGCATCCACAACCGTTTGAAAGCGGTTAATGGCAGAAAGATAGAGTTCCTTCCGCATATAATAACGACCCACACTCATTTCCTTACCCGCCAAATGATCATAGACAAGATCCATTTTTAGCTGAGCATCACGTCCATATTTTGAATCAGGAAATTTTTTAACCACAGCCTGCAAAGCACTCAATGCTTCATAGGTGTTTTTTTGATCGCGCGTCACTGCTAAAATACGGTCATAAAAGCAAAGAGCTCGCAAATAATAAGCATAATCAATATGTTTATAGCCAGGGTGGAGTTGGAGAAAAGCATCTAAAGTAGCAATAGCTTTATCATAATCTCCATTCAAGTAGTTGGCGTAAGCAGACATTAATTGCCCTCGCGTTGCCCACTCAGAATAAGGATGTTGCCGCTCTACCTCATCAAAGGCCGCCGCCGCATCTTTGTAATCATTATTTAAAAGCTCATCATACCCCTTATAATAAAGCTCTGTTGCAGGCTTTTCAATATAAGGAGCTTCCTTCTCACTACAAGCAGTTATCGCTACAAGTGACACCGCCGCCACAAACTTAAGAAGATGCTTTTGCATTTCATCCATCCTTTGCAATTCAATTCCTTTTATAAGACCTTTAGTGTCTTACAGCAATGGGAGAAGTTAAAGGACTGGGTTTAGCGGGATTCAATTACGTAGGCATCCGCATCGGCAAAAAGAGCTTGGAGGAGTTTCAAATGAAGGCCATGACCTGTACGAACACCATGGAACTTTCCAAGGATTAAACCACCTGCCAAGTGAAGGTCGCCCAAAACGTCCAGAACTTTGTGACGCACACATTCATCCTCATAACGAAGACCTTCTTCATTCAGGACATTTCCGCCATCAAAAACAAGGGTATTTTCAAGGGATGCGCCTTTTGCAAGGCCAGCTGCCCAGATTTTTTCAGCATCTTCCAAAAGACCAAAGGTACGAGCGGAAGCAATATCTTCAGCAAAATCTTCTTCCATAGGACGAAAAACATAATTCTGCGGCGCAAGAAGTATTCGTCCTGCAAAGTCAAAATCCACTTCAATTTCATAGTCAGACGCAGGGGACAAAGAAGCTTTTCGATCTCCCTCTTCAACAGTAATGGTTTTAAGGATACGAATGACACGGCGAGAAGCTCGCTGTTCACGAATCCCTGCTTTATCAATAAGATCCATAAAAGGCTTTGCGCTCCCATCCATGATAGGAAGTTCAGGCCCATTAATTTCAATACGAAGATTATCAATGCCATTGGCAGCAAGAGCCGCCATAAGATGTTCAATTGTGGAAACTGTTGCTTTAGGGCTGTTCCCAATGGTAGTGCACTGCCGTGTATCCACAACCGCTTGCCAATGGGCAAGAATTTCAACTTCTCCTAAATCGGTACGTACAAAAGTGATCCCACTTCCTGAAACGGCGGGATAAAGAGTCACAGTCACAGGCGCTCCAGAGTGAACACCAATTCCCGTACACGAAACAACGTTTTCTATGGTCTTTTGACAATGTAAAACTTGAGGTTCAAGGGCTGGAACAAGCGTATAGACCTTGGGTTGATTCTTTGTAATCGCAACTGATTGAAGGCTCGCCACAGATGTATCCTTTAATGATATTTCTCTATCAATTAGGATAGATGGCCCCCTGGCTCGGAGCAAGTCACTGATTATAACGAATTGTTACACAAACAAGACTTATGTCAATTTATTACCGGACTGTCTCCTCAAAAAGGCTGGAATATCCATAGATTCATCCTCGTCTTCAGGGAAAAGTTCTGATCTTGTCTGTATTGTTGTTTCTGCAACTGTTTTTTCAAGAGTTTCCTTAGGTCGAGAAGCAACTCCCTTGCGTCCCATCAAACGATCAAACAAACTAAAAGCCCTCTGAGCTGGTTGACTTGACATACGCCCAGAGACTGCGGAATGTTCATTTGATTGAACGGGTACCTCAGCAGAACTAAAAGTAGTTGCTTCAGTCAATGAAACAACATTTCCTTGAAACTCAACGACTGTCTTTTCATCTTCTTTCTCCAACATAACAGGAGCTTGAGAGCTAAGCTCTTCCTTAATTTTTATAGTTGTTTCCTGCATTTCTTTTTCAAGTTCTGATATGCGTGCTTTACTTAATAAACTTGTCGCTTGCGCATCAATACCTGTAGCAACACAAGAAACACGAATACGTCCCTCGAGGGTTTCATCAAAGGTAGACCCAAAGATGATATGAGCATCAGGATCAATTTCCTCACGAATACGGTTAGCAGCCTCATCAACTTCATAGAGGGTCATATCAAGACCACCCGTGATATTAATAAGAACAGCTTTAGCTCCCCGCATAGAAACGTCATCAAGCAACGGACTTGAGATAGCGGCTTCAGCAGCTTCAATGGCTCGACCATCGCCCTGAGCCTCACCAGTGCCCATCATAGCTTTACCCATCATCTCACCCATCACGGCACGAACGTCTGCAAAGTCAAGATTGATAAGTCCTGGTTTCATCATCAAATCTGTGATGCTACGAACACCAGAATAGAGGACATCATCAGCCATTTTAAAGGCATCCGCAAAGGTTGTTTTTTCATTAGCAACGCGGAATAGATTTTGATTAGGAATAATAATGAGGGTATCAACATATTTTTGGAGCTCTTCAATACCTTTTTCGGCAGTGCGCATACGATTTGAGCCCTCAAAATGGAACGGCTTTGTAACGACACCAACCGTAAGAATACCTCTCTCACGTGCTGCTTTTGCAATAACAGGAGCTGCACCCGTCCCCGTACCACCTCCCATACCAGCTGTCACGAAAAGCATATTGCTCTCATCAATGTGAGTTGCAACTTCATGAATACTTTCCTCTGCAGAAATGCGTCCTACTTCTGGATGGGATCCGGCTCCGAGACCTTGCGTAGCCTCAAATCCAAGCTGTATTTTTGACTCCGCCAAAGACAGAGAAAGAGCTTGAGCATCCGTATTACAAGCAATAAATTTCACCCCTTGGAGATCGCCTCGAATCATATTATTCACAGCATTTCCACCAGCACCTCCAACACCTATAACACTAATGCGGGGTTTAAGTTCTTTTTTGTCTTCAGTTGCAAACTGGGCCATTTCGATCTCCATAATCTCTTTTTCGTTCATATAATCACATACTCTATCTCAAAAATCATCACCAAATTTTCCTTAGAAAAGAACTTACTTGTTGTAAAGCCATTTTTGAATTTTTTACAGAAAGAGTTTGTAGATGGGATTTACGCTCTTGCTGGCCATAAAATAAGAGGCCCGCACAGGTTGAAAATGCAGGATTTTGAGAAAGTTCTGAGGTCTCTAAATGAAGAGGTTTTCCAAGACGGGCATTCCTTCCCAGAGTCATCGAAGCAATTTCTCGTGCCCCTGCCAATTGACTTGCCCCCCCCGTCAGAACAATACGCCCCCCCAAAAATACATTTCCTCCAATTTTAAGTAACCTTCCCTTAACATATTCAAAGGTTTCCTCTACACGAGGTTTGATGATAGAGACAAGAGCAGAACGCGGCATCTGATTTACGGAATCGCCCCGCCTTTCTCCCACAAGAGGTACGGTAATCATTTCACGATCATCCGCCACAGAGGACATGGCACTTCCATATAAAGTCTTTAAACGCTCTGCATGGGACAAGGTTGTAGAAAATCCCCGAGCAATGTCCATCGTCACATGATGCCCACCGATAGGAATACATTCTGCATGGCGTAACTGACCCTCATGAAAAACAGCAAAGGAGGTTGTACTCCCTCCCATATCAATAAGAATCACGCCCAATTCCATTTCATCTTCAACCAAAGAAGCAAGTCCTGAAGCATAAGGAGCTGCGACAAAGCTTGACACTTCAAGATGACTTCTCGCAACACATGTACTTAAATTATAGATAGGGCTAGCTTTACTCAAAAGGGTATAAATCGACACTTTCAACTTATCCCCATGCATCCCTCGAGGATCACGCACACCCCGCGTCTCATCTAAAGCATAACCTGTGGGAACCATATGCAAAGTTTGAAAAGCTTGACTTTCCTGGGAAGCTTTAGCCTGCATAAGGATTTTACGGACATCCCCATTATTAACAGGGTGACCCGAAACACCCATTTCCACAGAAAGATTAACAGATTGAAGATGGCTTCCATTAACACTGACTATCACATCTTGAATGGTCACCCCTGCCATTTTTTCAGCCATATGAACCGCATTAACAATCGAATTAATACATTCTTCCATATCAATGATCAGGCCAGATTTAACACCTGCTGAGGAATGCTGTCCTATGCCTAGTACCTCTAGTTCCGCTTTTCCATTCACTTGACCAATGGCACAAAATACTTTTGTGGATCCTACATCCAACCCTGCAATAAGGCCTCTGCGGCGTCCCCTATGATCACGTCCCCAATTAAGCATCTTTACCCGTATTATTTTTCTTTTGTGCCGCTTCGGGCGTTAAGCGTAAAACCAACTGATCGGGGATACGAAGGTCAATGTTTAAAATCTCGCGTTCCATCAAATTATGGTGTTTTTCAAGGTCTAAAAGATAAGCTAAGGCTTGTTCTGCTCCTTTTTCCGGTAATTTTACGTCAATCTTACCATCTAAGCGAATATCCCAGCGCGTTGTTCTTAAATGAACTGCAGTTGTCACGCGACTTTTAATTTCAGGAAATTTATCAAGAAGAGAAATAAGGAATCCCACGTTTTGCGGTGCTTTAAGACCATTGATCTGCAGCAGCCCTCCATATTTTTGAGCTTCTGTGGTTTCTATAAGCTCACCCTCTCGATCCACAAGGTATGTTTTTGCTTTATCCTGCCAAATAGCTATAGGTTCTCTTTCTGAAATACGTACAAAAAGGGTATCGGGAAAACGCCTTTCAACTGAAGCTGCATTCACCCACGGAATTTCTTCTAAATTTTTTTTAATTTCAAGGAGATCTATGGATAGCAAAGATTTCCCTCGAGATAAACTCGCCGTTTTAAGAATTTGATCTTTATCCGTACGAATTCGCCCTTCAACAATAACATCATCAAGTTGAAACCCAACAGAGGTTAACATCATTTCTATGCTATTAGAAACTTGAGTAACGAGAGTTACCCCATGAAAATAAGTCCAAAGAAGAATAGCACACAGGCTTAATCCCACACTGACAGAAACGAGGCGTCTAAAAGTGATTTTTCTCCCGGAGTCACGTTGTGGTTTTTTCCTTACGCCAGCTGTCTGGTTTTTGGATTTTACCGCCGACATGAAGCATCCTCCACCATCCATTGTACCAATTGAGCATAGGTCATTCCTTGATGAGCAACAATTTCTGGCACCAATGATAAAGGCGTTAAACCAGGCTGAGGATTTGTTTCTAGATAATAGAGAGACCCAGGCTCCCCCCCCGTATCATCATACCTAAAGTCCGAGCGAGATACTCCCCGACATTCAAGAGCTATATGAGCCTTTTCAGCCCAATCAAGCACTTGTGCATAAGCCTCAGGGTGAATAGGAGACGGCATTAAATGAATGGCTTTCCCATCTGTATATTTTGCCTCATAATCATAAAATCCTGAATGGGGGCGAATTTCAATGGCTCCAAAAGCCTTCCCCCCTAAAACAGCCACTTGAATCTCACGTCCAGGGATATAACGTTCAACTAAAACTTCATCTTCAAAAGGCCACTCTTGAGGAGAAGGAAGAGGAGAATTTTCATCGAT
This sequence comes from Alphaproteobacteria bacterium, assembly GCA_019746105.1. Classification (GTDB taxonomy): domain Bacteria; phylum Pseudomonadota; class Alphaproteobacteria; order UBA9655; family UBA9655; genus UBA9655. The sequence continues at coordinate 24,621 of JAIESK010000089.1, read as the reverse complement.
AACAATAGAAACTCCAATGCTGGACCCTTCACCAATAGGTTTGATAACATAAGGGGGTTTCATGACGCGTCCTTCGCACACATCGGTGAGACGCGCAACCTTTCCTTCAGGAATGGCAATGCCATTCATTTGACAAATATTACGGGCTATAACCTTATGCATGGAAAGGGCTGACCCTAAGACTCCTGAATTTGAATAGGGAAGATCCATCATTTCTAAAAGACCTTGAATACACCCGTCTTCTCCCCAGCGCCCATGAAGGATGTTTAAAACAACATCCGGCCTTGGTTCGGACAAATTTTTAACCAATTGCGCCATATCACGCGTTACATCAATGGGAAGGACTTCATGACCTAATTCATGCAAAGCCTTGATAACACCTTTAGCGCTTGAGAGAGATACCTCTCTCTCAGCTGAAAAGCCTCCCATTAAAACGGCAACGCGTTTTTTCATGCAGCTTTTTCTCCTGTTTGGGCCATCTCCTTAAACCCCATTCGCTCGATTTCCCATCTTAAATCAACGCCGGTTTTTTCCAAAACGCGAGCACGCACTTCTTCCCCCAACTCTTCAAGATCAGAGGCTGTCGCTTCTCCCGTATTGATCATAAAATTACAATGCATCTCCGACATCATAGCGCCGCCTTTTTTCAAACCACGACACCCGGCTTGATCAATGAGCTCCCACGCTTTTCCCTGAGGAGGGTTTGCAAAAGTGCTTCCCCCCGTCCGGGATTTTATAGGCTGCGTGAGTTCTCTTTCCGCCAGATAAGAAGAAATTTTCTCTTCAATAGCTTTTGAATTTCCTTTCTTCCCCTCAAGACGGGCTCCTATAAAAATCCAATCTTTCGGCAAATCACAATGGCGATAACTCAAGCCTAATTCTTGAGATGACAAATGATGAATCTCACCTTGAGGATCCATAACTTGAGCATAAACCAAGAGCTGGGAAATCTCTGAATCGTAAGCCCCTGCGTTCATGCGAAGGGCTCCTCCAATTGTCCCAGGAATCCCACACAAAAATTCAAAACCAGCAATTCCAACTTCTGCAGACAAGGCCGCAATATTTCTATCTAAAACAGCAGCTCCACTATCAATTTGGGTTTCATTAATAAAAACATTTGTAAACCCTTGACCCAAACGTATGACAACCCCCTCAATGCCTCCATCCCTAATCAAGAGATTTGAGCCCACACCCATGATATGCAAAGGAAGATCAGTAGGACGATTCTTGAGAAAAAAGGAAAGATCCTCATTATCCGCCGGTTTAAAGGTCACTTGAGCAGGTCCCCCTACTCCAAACCAAGTTGTAGAGCCTAAGGGAACATTAAAAAGATAACGTCCTCTTATTTTTGGCAAATATTTTTTAAGTTCTTCTTCTGTTAAAGACATTTTTCTTCACGCAGTTGTTTCTAGGATTAAGTTATTTAATTGATTTGGCAATTTACGAGCCAAAGTCGATATAGAGCCGGCGCCTAAGCAGATAACAAAATCACCCTCTCGAGCGAAAGATTCAATAAGGCCAGGTAATTCTTCTGGTGTATGACAACAATAGGCTTTTTCCCCCATAGCTTTGACCAAATTTTCATGATTAACCCCTTCTTTTGGCGTTTCTCTTGCGGCATAAACGGGCAAAACAATGGTAACATCCGCTATGTTCGAGCATGTTGTGAATTCCTGAAAATGATGCATCAAACGACTATAGCGATGCGGTTCAATAACCGCAATCACGCGGCCTTTAGTGGCTTCTTTTGCAGCGGTCAAGGTTGCTCTAATCTCAACGGGATGATGGGCATAATCATCAATAATTGTCACCCCTTGCCACTCTCCTACCCGCGTAAAGCGCCTTTGTATACCTTGAAAGGAAGCAAACGCTTGTTGGATAACCGCTTCAGGAATACCACATTCAAGCGCTGTTGCCACAACGCTTAGTGCATTAAGAACATTGTGATGACCATAAAGGGCAAGAGAAATTTCTAAACGTTGATTGTTTCTAACCAGATAAAAAGAGGATCCCTTAGAGGAAATTTCAATATTCTCAGCACGAATGTTGGCTTCAGGATGTACCCCATAGGTAACGCATTTTTGTTCTCCTCTAATACGTTTCCAAAGCGCATAAACTTGAGGATGGTCAATTCCTAAAATCGCGAGCCCGTCTTGCGGCAGATGAGTTGTAAAAATTTCAAAGGCTTCATAAAGCTTTTCAACGCTCCCATAGTAATCCATATGTTCAAGGTCAATATTTGTGACAACGGCAATTTTTCGTGGTAGCTTCAAAAAACTTCCATCGGATTCATCAGCTTCTGCCACGCACCATGTTCCTTGACCCACTTTAATATTGGAGCCCCATGCATTCATCACCCCACCATTAACAATGGTTGGATCAAGACCCGCTTTTTCAAACACCCACCCCATCAAACCTGTTGTTGTCGTTTTTCCATGGGTTCCTGAAATAGCAATACCTTGGTGTTCTTTCATTAAAAGAGCGAGCATTTCGGAACGATGAAGCACAGGTAGTCCCATAAGACGGGCTTCCCTTAATTCCACATTATCGTCCTTAATATCAGTGGAGATAACCACAATATCTTTCCCTTTAAGAGTCTGTGAATCATGGCCTGTTGAAAGAGAAACGCCTACTTTCTGAAGACGTGCAGTATTGTCATTAGCAGAAAGGTCACTTCCACTTACTACATAACCGCGCTGAGCCAAGAGTTGAGCAATGCCACTCATACCGATGCCCCCCACACCAATGAAGTGAATATGCTTACCATTCAAATTATCAAGATTCATTCATTTATCTTTCTTATACTATAATCATTTTTACAAGGTGGGACAGTTTTAACACAGCATCTGGAACTGCCAACTTTCTTGCATTAAGCGCGGCTTCTTCTAATTTCCTCGGAGTCGCCATTAATGAGGACAAATATAAAGCAACAGACTCAGGAGTAAACTCTTTTTCCCGCATTAGCCAGCCCCCTTGAACATTCACTGCTTGCTGCGCATTATAAAATTGATGATCATCCATGGCATAAGGATAGGGCACAAAGAGTGCAGGCCTTCCAACAACAGCAGCTTCCGTAACGCTTGATGCTCCTGCACGAGAAATCACTAGGTGAGCTTTTTTATATTCTTCTCCCATTGATTTGAAAAAACGTGAAAGCACAATTTGTGCCTTTGTTCTCTGATAAAGAGCCTTTGCTAAATCTAAATACTCTGGACGACTTTGTTGATGAATACAAAGCCGCTTTTGAAGAGACGGTTTTAAAAGACTTATAGCTTGAGGAATGACTTCTCCAAAAATTTTAGCCCCTTGGCTTCCGCCCGTGATTAAAATCTGGAAAGTCTCATTTTCCTTAGGAAGGGCATAGGGTTCAGCCTTAATTTCAGGACGAACAGGAAGTCCTGTATAACTGACCTTATGACGACATGACTTTGGAATATTTTCCACATGAGGAAAAGACGTTGCAATGCGCGTTACAAGTGAAGCAAAAAAATGGTTTGCTCTTCCAAAATACGCATCTGCCTGATGAACAATCGTAGGAATACGCAAGGTTATTGCCGCCATCATTGTAGGGAAAGAGGCATATCCTCCAAATCCAATCACAGCTGCAGGTTTTATGCGCTTTAGTTGATAAAGGGCTGCGAGAGTTCCAGCAACAAGTTTAACTCCACCTTGCATTTTTTTATGAAGTGAACCAGTGAGCTGGCCTGCAGGAATTTTAACTAAAGATACATTCGGCATTTTAAATTGATGACCGCGTGCATCTGTAAAGAAGAAAACTTCATAGCCTTGGGCACTCAATTCTTGAGCAAGAGCTTGTGCAGGGAAAACATGCCCTCCTGTTCCTCCTGCGGCAAGGACGATTGATTTTTTGAGTTTACTCATGCTCACCAATCCTTCGACGCATTAGTCCTAAAACCATTCCCATACCCACTGCTTGAGCAATCATAGAGGACCCTCCATAGCTGATAAAGGGAAGAGTCATTCCTTTGGTGGGAATTAAATTAAGGGTTGAGGCCATATTAATAATAGCTTGCAATCCAAATTGAACAAGCAAGCCAGAAGACGCAAGTACAACAAACATATTATTTTCTTCAAAAAGTCGAAAAAAACAGCGCAGGAGAATAAAGGCAAAAATAAGCACCAAACCCACACATAAAACCATGCCAAACTCTTCTCCTGCCACAGCAAAGATAAAATCCGCATGGGCATCAGGGAGGAACTTTTTCACTGTTCCTTCTCCTGGACCTTTCCCAAGAAAGCCTCCATTCAAAAAAGCTTCCAAAGATTGATTGATTTGATACCGGTCGCCAAATTTATCTCCTACGTCTGGATTCAAAAAGTGATCCACTCGTCGCGCTACGTGAGAAAAAAGAAAGTAAGAACCAAAAAGTCCGCATATACCAAAGGCAAGACCAAAAAAAATCCAAAAGAGCGGCATTCCTGCAAGAAAAAACTGAACAAACCAAACAACTGTAACAAGGGCTGTCATGCCAAGATCTGGCTGCAAGAGTAAGAGGCTAACTATACATAAATAGAGTCCCAAGGAAATTAAATTCCCCGGGAAGGAAGCATCACTCTTTTGATTTGCAAAAAGCCAGGCACATACAACGACAAGGGAAGGTTTGGCAAATTCCGAAGGTTGGAGAGAAATACCCCCGAAATTAATCCAACGAGATGCCCCCTTAATTTCAACTCCCATAAAAAGCGTAAAAATAAGACCTATAAAACTTAAAGCCAAAACACTAAGAGCAAACCACTTTATGTTTTGTAGAGAAAGAAGCGAAACGCCAATTAACATTGCAAATGTAGGTATCAAAAAGAGAAGATGCTTTTTGATAAAATGGAACGAACTCCAATGATGTTGATCAGCAACAGCAGGACTTGCCGCCATAATAAGAAAAATACCCAAAAGAATAAGAGATACAAGTGAAAGAAGAAGCCAACGATCAATGGTCCACCACCATTGTCCTATGAGACTTGTATTTGTCCGAGCTAAAGAGAGCATTAACCTCTCCTCACTATTTGATCATTATACTCATTGATCAGCTCGTCTACATACTGGCAAAAAGCCTCTCCCCTCGTCTCGAAATCTCGAAATTGATCAAAACTCGCACAAGCAGGAGAGAGGAGCACTACCGCTTGTGGTTTTTCCTCTTTAAAAGCGAGAGATGTGGCCCTCTCAGTTGCTTCCTTAAGATTTTCACATAAGGTATGAGGCACTTCTTTACCTAAACATAAGGAAAAAGATGAAGCGGCTTCACCAAATAAAAAAGCATTCTCAATAAAGGGAAAATAAGGTTTAAGAACCTCAATACCCCCCTCTTTCGGCCGCCCCCCTAATAGCCAATAAATGGGCCTATGTTTAAAACAAGCTAAAGCTTTCGCAACAGCCTCAGCATTTGTGCCTTTACTATCATTGATAAAAGTTACATTACCTTTTTCAGCCACGATCTGTTGGCGATGAGAAAGTCCGCGGAATGATGTAATTCCCTCAAGAACTGTCTCTCGATCTAGCCCTACAGACCGTAGAGCTCCATAGGCAGCCGCAATGTTCTGCCAATTATGTTGCCCTTGAAGAAAGGGAAGGGTGTTCAAGTCTAACACTCTTTGAGAATCTTCATAAAGAATACCCTCTTTCACATAAACCCCTTGGAAAAGGGTTTTACAAGTTGAGATAGGGAGAAGATTGATGGAGCTTGAAGCCTTTAAAGCTTCATAAATTGTCAAGCAAGGAAGGTCATCTAGGCTAATTACCAAAGTATCTTGAGGAGTTCCATTTTTATAAATTAATTTTTTTGCCTCAATATAACCTTCCATTCCCCCATGTCGTTCTAAATGATCAGGGGTAATATTCAGCAAGACACTGACATCAAAATGAAGGTGCGGTGAAATTTCTAATTGATAGGAAGAAACTTCTAAAACATAAATTCCTTCCTCATCTATTGGACGAAATTCCATGACAGGAATCCCAAGGTTTCCACCAACTTCAACGGATGCACCACTTTGTTTAAGTGTATGGCCAATTAATGTTGTTGTTGTTGACTTACCATTCGTTCCTGTAATACCAATGTAACGTGCACGGGGATGACTTTGCCAGAGAACTTCAAGATCACTTATGGGATGTATATTGACTATTCGGGCTTGTGTCACCGCCGGATGGGGCGCAGGATATTGATGAGGAATTCCTGGACTTAAAAGAAAGTGATTAATATTTTCCCATTCAACTGTCCTAATGTCTTTTAATGGAATTCCTTCTTTTTCCGCAGCTTTACGAGCTTCTTCCTGATCATCCCAAGCAAAAACATGAGCACCGGCTTTACATAAACTATGAGCAACAGATCTTCCTGATCTCCCTAACCCGAGAACCACAATATTTTGATTTTTATAGTTTGTTGGAACAATCATCTCTCTAACGCAATTTAAGGGTAGCCAAGGCTAACAAAGCTAAAACAAGCGAAATAATCCAAAATCTAAACACAATCGTTGGCTCTGACCACCCCTTTGTCTCAAAGTGATGATGAATAGGGGCCATCAAGAAAATTCTTTTGCCGCCCGACAGTTTAAAATAACCTACTTGCAGAATGACGGATATAGCTTCCATTACAAAAAGACCGCCTGCAATTGCTAAAATAAATTCATGCTTTGTGATCATAGAAATCATTCCTAAAGCCGCTCCTGCAGATAAAGAGCCTGTATCACCCATAAAAACGAGAGCAGGTGGCGCATTAAACCATAAAAACCCAAGTCCTGCTCCAATCAAAGCGCCACCAAAGATAGCAAGCTCTCCTGTTCCTGGAATAAAAGCGATCTGTAGATAGTTCGCAAAAATATGATTTCCTACCAAGTAAGAAATAAGAACAAAACAAACAGCCACACTCATAACTGGCCCAATCGCAAGCCCATCAAGTCCATCTGTCAAATTAACGGCATTAGAAGCCCCAACAATCACAAAAACTCCAAAAGGAATATAAAAATAACCTAAATCGACAAAAATATTTTTGAAAAAGGGAAGAGACGTACTTGTGGAAAGAGCAGGTTCTCCTATACTCATGACCGCATAGGCCCCAATGGCACTAATTATAATTTGGATAAGAAGTTTTTTCTTTCCTGAAAATCCTTTAGAATTATTTTTTGTGAGCTTTAAGTAATCATCATAAGCTCCTAAACACCCAAAACCTAGAGTTACTAAAAGAACGATCCAAATATACCCGTTTTCTAAATTAGCCCATAAAAGGGTACTCAGTGTTACACCAAGCAGAAGCAGCGTCCCTCCCATAGTTGGGGTTCCTTGCTTTGTCAAAAGGTGGGAGGCAGGCCCATCGTCACGAATGGGTTGCCCATAACGTTGGTGGCGTTTAAGCCATCTTATGAGAGACGGACCACATAAAAAACTAATCAAAAGAGCGGTGAGCAAGGCAGAAACTGTACGAAAGGTAATATAGCGAAAGAGATTAAAGAAAAGAATCTCATGGCCATATAGAGTATAAAGATAATAAAACATATACTTAGCCTGCCTTTTTCTTTTCTTGAAGCGTAAGAAGAGCCTCAACAATAGGTTTAACGCGCGTCCCTAAGGAAGCCTTAACACTAACGATATCTCCGGATTGCACCTCTTTTAAAACGAGAGGCATTAATTCCAAGGAAGTAAGCGCGTACCCCCCCTTGAGGGAATTTGGAAGAGAAGCAAATAGAGAGGCCATATAAGGTCCGCAACAGAAAACAAGGTCGATCTTATTTTCTAAAAGACATTCCAAGAGTTCTTCATGACGCTGTTCAGAAAGATTACCTAGCTCCCGCATATCTCCAATAACAGCAATTTTTCGCCCTTGGCCACTTTTACCTAAAACAGTAAGAGCCGCTTTCATGGATGTCGGATTGGCATTATAGCTCTCATCAATAACAGTAAAGTCACCCTTATACCACTGCCCTCGCCCAGAAGGAGGCTTTAAAGCTGCAAGAGAATACGCCGCTTTTTTGACATCGGCCCCAGCTAATGAGACGCCTCCTAAGGCTGCAAGACTATTAAGCGCCCAATGAAGTCCAGGCATAGGAAGAGTATAGGAAAGAAGTTCGCCCTGAATCTCAGCTGTAATGTAGCTTTCTTCTTCCTTTCCCTCCCAAGAAAGAAGTCGGAAATCGGCCCTTTCCGATTGACCAAAACTGTAAACTTTAAGACCTTTCTCAAGAGCCAACTGAGAAAGAAGAAAATAGTGTGCGTTATCAGCATTTAAGAGGACGGGAGCCCCCTTTTCCATAGCTTCAAAAATTTCCGCTTTAGCGCGGGCAATATCCTCTTCTGATTCAAAGAACTCGGCATGAGCTTCAACAACAGTTGTAATGATGGTAATGTGTGGTTTTACCATGTGAGTTAAAGGTCGAATTTCACCAGGATGATTCATCCCCACTTCAAAAACGCCAAATTCTGTTTTTTCAGGCATGCGTGCCAAAGTTAAAGGAACACCCCAATGGTTATTATAACTTGATACACTACCATGAGTAAGCCCTTGATCTCTCAAGATCACCTTCAACATATCCTTTGTACTGGTTTTCCCAACGCTCCCCGTAACAGCAATACGCTTTGCGCTTGAGCGTTCTCTTGCCGCTATCCCTAGTTTTTCTAAAACTCTCAGCGTATCCTTCACGACAAGTTGGGGTAAAGGGACTTCAGACCTGTGAGAGACAAGTGCAGCTACAGCACCCTTTTCACAAGCATCTTCAAGAAAGAGCTCTCCTGCCCCTTTTTGTCCTTTAAGTGCTACAAAAAGGTCTCCTTTTTCAAGGGTACGCGTATCAATAGAAATTCCAGAACACGTCCATGAGACCGTTGAGTTTCCTCCTGTTATCTTATCAACGTCTTGTGAATTCCAAAGCACGCTCACGGATTCATGCATTTTTTAACCTCTTCAACATCATTAAAGGGAAGAGCTTTATCTCCAATTAATTGGTAGGTTTCATGACCTTTACCGGCAATCAAAACAACATCTCCTGGTACCATCTCTTTTAAAGCCGTTTGAATCGCTTCACAACGCGAAGCAATCTCGCTTGCTTCTGGACATTTTGCAAGTATTTGTTGCCGAATTTCTGCGGGATTTTCGTAACGCGGGTTATCATCAGTAATAATAACCTTATCTGCCAAGCGACGGGCTATATCTCCCATCTCAGCTCTTTTCATCGAATCTCGATTTCCTCCACAACCAAAAACAACCGTAAGTTTGCTTTTCGTATGAGGCCTTAAGGAGAGGAGAGCTAATTTTAAACCATCAGGCGTATGAGAATAATCAACATAAATATCTTTCGCGGCTTGCTCAAGGCGCCCGGGAACACCTTTCAAGTTTCCACATGCTGCAACAGCGGCTGAAGGATTTTCTCCACAAGCTATCACCGCACCTAAAGCGGCAACTACATTATAAGCTTGGAACTCTCCTACCAGAGGCAAATTGAAGTCATATTTTTTTCCTTCAATGCTAAGAGAAATATTCTGACTTCCGGGCTGAGGTACAATTGAATTAATTCGTATTGTTTCTCCTGCCCTACCAAAATTAATCATCTTTAAAGATCGTCTTTGGCAAAGATTCCTTAGCTTTTCATATTCAAGGATATCTGTATTCAGGATGGCACAAGTATCATGCACCATAATTTCCTCAAAGAGACGGCATTTTGCGTCAAAATAGGCCTCCATGGTTTGATGATAGTCTAAATGATCATTTGTAAAGTTAGTAAAGACAGCTGCCTTAAGGTGGACCGAGTCCAGCCGATGTTGATGAAGACCATGACTTGAAGCTTCAAACGCTAAATGCTCTATTTTCTCTTCTTTAAGGGATTGAAGTATCTGATGAAGCCGAATGGGATCAGGTGTATTTAATCCTGCTGTTCCCGTAGGTGGTGGCAAAGGGCGACCTTCAATAACAAGTCCTAAGGTGCCCAAGCTTGCAGCTGGTAGATTTAATTGGGTCCAAATCTGCCTTGTAAATGTCACAACAGACGTTTTACCGTTCGTTCCCGTTACAGCAACAATATTCTCAGGCTGCAGTGGATAATAGGCTGCAGCAAGTATACTCGCTACTTTTCGCACTTCTTGAGCAACAAAAAAAGAAACATTTGGGTATGAGTTTTTTATGTCGGATCCGATTTGTTCTTTAAACTCAAGAGGCACAATAATACCTCCAGCGCCTCGATCAAGGGCTTCTTTAATATAAGTTGTCCCATCATATTGGGTTCCAGGAATGGCAATAAAAAAACCTCCCTTTTCAACGGTCCGGGAATTGATGCTCAGAGAAGTTGGCTCATTAATTAATTTTCCTAAGGGTGTTAAGATTCCATCATTAATTAAGGCAGATAAGTTCATTGTCTTAGGTCCTTGTATCATGAGTAGCTTTGGCATGAATAAGCTGTGGACTTTCCAGAGATTCATGCTTTTCTTCATTTACGGGAACCACTTGAAGCAATGGGGCAATACGTTCAATTACCTTACCCGCAATCGGCGCCGCATTCCAGCCTGCTGCATTAAATCCATAGGTTTCTTTAATAGCCTGAGGACGGTCCACCATAATCAGAACTATATATTGAGGACGACTCGTTGGAAAGACCCCAACGAAAGAAGTCATATTGCTTCCTTTTTTATAGGTTCTTCCAGAAAGAATGTTTGCCGTCCCCGACTTTCCACCCACCTCATAATTTTTGACCCGTGCTCTTTTGCCTGTTCCTTCTGCAACCACTCTATACATCAATCGACACATTATCTCAGAGGTTTCTTTTGAGACAATCTGAATGCCTTGATCATTTTGAGTATTCTCTTTTTTCAAAAGGGTTGGTTTATTCATCATACCTTTATTTACAATGCCTGCTATGGCTGTGACAAGCTGTAAAGGACTGATGGAAATTCCATACCCATAAGAAGCCGTCATAGTGGTAACTTCACTCCAACTTTTGGGAAAAATGGGGGCTCCAACTTCAGGAATTTCAATTGAAGATGTTTCAAAAAAGCCCAATTTTTTGAAAAATTGCTGCTGACGTTCTGGCCCAATTTGCATAGCCATTTTTATGGCTCCAATATTGGATGACTTAGTAAAGATCTCAGCCACTGTTAAAGGTGGATTAACATGAGGGTAATCTGTTATTTTAAAACGACCAATATGAATGGGAGCTCTTACATCATAAATTGTGGAAAGATTTGCAATTTTGCTCTCCAAGAAAAGAGCTGTATTAAATATTTTAAAACTTGAGCCCATCTCATAGGCTCCTAAGGTAATTCGATTAAAAAGAGCGTCTTTTTGCGACCCAATTTTTCCCACCTGATTTGGATCAAAATCAGGAAGAGAAACCATAGCCAAAATTTCACCCGAGCGTACATCCATAATGACGCCTGCTCCTCCCTCAGCGTGAAATTTTTCAATGCCCGCTAAAAGCTCATCTCGCAAAGCATGCTGCACACGAATATCAAGACTTAATTGTAGAGCATTTTTCTCAGATAAAAGGTACTGGTCAAACTTTCTCTCAATCCCGCCTAACCCCTCATTATCAATATTCGTAAAACCTAAAATGTGAGAAAACAATTCTCCATGGGGATAAACTCGCCTTTCATCAGAACGAAAATAAATACCGGGAATTCCCAGGCGCATGATTTCTGCCTGTTTTTGGGGCGTAAGGTGCCGAGCAAGCCAGATGAAAACTTTATCTGATTTAAGCTTTTGTATGGTTTCTTGAAGATTTAATTCAGGCAGCACTTGAACTAGTTTTTCTGCTGCCTCTTTTGAATCGATCACCACCTTAGCATTGGCATAAAGAGAGGATGTGGTCAAACTTGTGGCAAGGAGCTCTCCATTACGATCCACAATATCTGCACGAAAGCTTGTCCCATGAGGAGAGCGCGCAAATTTATGACCTTCTCCTCCAATACCTCGGATCAAACTGACATCCACAAGTCGAAAAGTAATGACAAGAAAAGCCAAAATAAAAGTACATGCCACCACTAAAAGGCGTGCTTTTGCCATATCTAAATTTTGACGAAGTGATTTAGCTTCACGCCAAGAAGTTGCTTCATAAAACTCTTCAGGAATATAAAGCTTACGTTGGCTCATTCATCTGCCTTCATTGCAGCAAGGTGCGGTCTAGGTAATGTTCTTGCAAAATCATCTTTTAAGTCGAGATCACGGCTAACAGCTAGGATTTGGTTTGTCTTCATTGGCGTAATGTCTAGAAATTTTTGAGCCAGGTTTTTAAGGCGCTGAGGTTCATTTAAATGACTCCATTCTGCCTTTAAAATATGTATATTCTCTTTTTCGCGTCGAATCTGCTGTGTTGTTTTAGATATTTTTTGTTCAATTTCAACAACTTCGTGTTTAACCTTGAAAAGGATGCAGCCTATAATAAGGGAGAGAATAAAAAAGAGGGAGGTGGAACGGGACATTTAAGCTTCTCCTTCTGTGCGAATAGCCCAGCGTAACTTGGCAGAACGGGCGCGAGGATTCACTTTAATTTCCTCTTCGGTTGGCAGAAGAGCTTTTCGATCCTTCATTTCAAATAAGGGATTTTGACGCGGTGCGTCTGGAAGATGTCTTGAGGCATGAGGAAGCCCTCCACTCCGTTTTTTCAAAAACATTTTTACAATACGGTCTTCAAGGGAGTGAAAACTTACAACAACCAAACGACCACCCCCTTTCAACAATTTTTCAGAAGCCTCGAGCCCACGCTCCAACTGCCCCAGTTCGTCATTCACATAAAGGCGGAGCGCTTGAAAGGTTCGCGTTGCGGGATCAAAACCTTTTCTTTCAAAACCTACGATAGAACGCACCAATTCGGCGAGCTGGCCAGTTGTATGAAATGGCCGCTTTTCAACGATAGCTTTAGCAATGGCACGGGAGCGGCGCTCTTCTCCATAAACCCATAGAATGCGAGCAATTTCTTTAGCTTCAAAGGTGTTGACCACATCAGCAGCGCTCAATCCCCTTTTTTCCATGCGCATATCGAGAGGACCATCTGCTTTAAAAGAAAAACCTCTCTCTGGATTGTCAATTTGCGGCGAGGAAACACCTAGGTCAAAAACAATTCCATCATAAGTTTTTTCCGGAACAAGACTCGCGAGCTCCCCAAATCTCCCTGCCACAAAAAGAAAGCGGTCTTTATATTTTTTTTTAAAGTCCTCAGCACGCTCTTTAGCTTCTGGGTCACGATCACACCCAACTACCGTACATGCAGTTTTATCTAAAATAGCACCCGTATAGCCTCCTGCCCCAAAAGTCGCGTCAATATAAGTTTCCTCGTTCTGAGGAGAAAGGGTTGCAAGCACCTCTGAAAGCATGACAGGGTTATGATTCATCACTACCTCGTAACTTTAAAGTGGCCTGCTTTTCTTGAACCCTCTGACGCGCTTCTTTTTGATGCTCTTCAAACAGCATTGGGTTCCATATTTGAAAAGTCGCACCACGCCCCACAAAAGCTACTTCTTCTTTAATTTTGGCATGGTCCAACAGCAACCCAGGAAGAATAATACGGCCATCCCCATCCAAAGACAGCATTTGCGAATCGGCAAAGATGGTGGCTGTTAAATCATCTTGGGTTTCAGAAAAAAGATCCAACTGATCAACGCTATCGCTCAACCGCTGCATACGGTCAATCCCCATCCCTTCAACGGCAGAAAGTTTATAGGAGCGAAAAGCAACAATACCCTGAAAAGACTGCCCAGACAAAGCAAGACGAAAAGAAGCGGGCACAGAAACGCGCCCCTTTTTATCAAGCTTATTAATGAAGGTGGACAGAAATAGTTTCATTTTTCCTCTTACACATCTTCTCCTCATCCTGGTGGGACAAAGAGATATACTTCTGGTATATCACGGGAAATTATGGGATTCAACGGGATAATCTGGGACGAAAATGAACCACAGAGTTATCCACAGATCTTTATTGAAAATAATTAATGAACAACACTGTTACGCAGATTGTAACTTATTGTTTTTTAATGATTTTAAGAGCGTACAAAAAGATCAGCCTTTAAAGAAAGCATTTGGTAGTAAAAAATTATCCACTGAAAAAATTAAGGCTAAAAAGGCAGGGCTCTCACCACCTGACGGATTTTTACACACTAAAGAAAATCACGTTTTTTCGTCATTGCGAGAAAGGTCGAAGACCCGACGAAGATCTATTTTCTGATCGTTTCAAAGACTATAATACAAATATTAAGAAGGAGTTAAGCCATCATAAAAATGTTAATAAACAGCAGATTAAGAAAATTTTCCTAAAACCGCCACAGAGACAGCAGCACAAATAAAGGTAATAGAATCACAACCGACCACACCATATAACCAAAAAAGCTGGGCATGGCCACCTTGCGCCTTTCAGCAATGGCTTTCACCATAAAGTTAGGAGCATTACCAATATAGGTCATCGCTCCTAAAAAGACAGCTCCTAAAGAAATAGCCTCAAGGGTATGGGTCAGAGTTGTCATCAACGTCGCAGCTTCTCCCCCTGCCATATGAAAGAAAACAAGGTAGGTTGGCGCATTATCCAAGAAGGACGAAAGTCCTCCCGTCAGCCAAAAATACATCATGTTATTGGGCTCCCCATTGATCTCTACAAGGGAGATAAGAGGGGCTAATGCACCTCCATGACCCGCGGCAAGAATAGCAATTACAGGAATGACTGTCATAAAGATACCAAAGAAAAGCTTGGCAACTTCCTTTAAAGGCTCCCAAGAAAAATGATTTTCTTTGTGAATTTCTGAAGGGGTAAAAAACCAAGAGGTAAGGGCAAGAAAGATAAGTCCCATATCCCGCAGAAGATTAGAAAGTTCCATAGAAACACCTCCGACATATAAAGAAATATTGGACTGCCAAATGCCGCTCATCAGGACAAGCCCAATAACGCCGATAAAAAGAAGGCCATTGTATTTCCCCTTTAAAGTTATCCCTGTGGACTGATGGCGAAAGGGATGTCCTTCCTTCCAGGTAAAATATGAATCCACCCCATAAAAAAGAAGCAGGAGGGGAGCGGTGATCAAAATCAAGTCAAATCCCAATTTTTGCAGCGGCCAGAAAAAGTCTACCCCATTTAAAAATCCTAAAAATAGAGGCGGATCCCCAAGAGGGGTCAAAATACCACCCACGTTCCCCACAAGGAAAATAAAAAAGACCATGTGATGGACACGCATTTGGCGATGTTCATTAATATGCAAGAGAGGCCTCACAAAAAGCATAGAGGCTCCTGTTGTCCCAATCCAACCCGCCAAAAACGTTCCCACACCCAGCAAGACTGTATTTACCAAGGGGGTGCCAGGGGAATGAATATCAATTTTTATTCCCCCTGAAATGGTATAAAGGGCTGAAATAATGATGATGAAGGGCAAGTAATGATGGAAAAAGGTTTGAGCGACTTCCTGCCAGGCTAGGGTGAATCCAAAAAAGTTTATAAGTGCAAAAATGGTCATCAAAGACCACATTAGGGCTATTTTACCATAGTGATTTTCCCAAATATGTACGGCAAGAAGAGGCATAAAAGCCAAGGATAAAAGCATCCCCACAAAGGGAAGTCCCCACCATAAACTTAACTCTTGCCCTGGCAACTCCGCTCCTGTCGCAAAAAGCGGTGCGGGGAGCATCAATCCAAATGTAAGAAAAAATATTTTTACGCCCATTTTTGAACTTTCATCTTTTTGACAACAGTTTAGGGTGAGCAAGCGCTTGAGGGAAGGATTTTTTAAATGATGTCAAAAATGAGAGGAATGAAATATGAAGTTTAAAAATATATATTTCAAGAAAAGCTAGCTATTTTAGTATTTTCCCCCTATATACAGTTTATCACTTTAATTTTACAAAGTCTGGTCATTAGATGTCTTCATTTTCTACGTTTGCCCTCCCCTCTTTTTTAGAGAATTCTCTTAACCGTTTAGGTATATCAACACCTACTCCCATTCAAGAAAAAGCAATTCCTGAAGGGCTTAAAGGTCACGATATTTTAGCTTCTGCCCAAACGGGAACAGGAAAAACTATGGCTTATCTTCTTCCGCTTATCACAAATTTAATGAAGGATCCTCAATCAAAGGCCTTGATCTTAGCTCCAACCCGTGAACTTGCCGCTCAAATTCAAGAAGCGGCTCGTTCTCTTGTCTCCGGACAGATAGGAAGCGTGCTTTTAATTGGTGGCGACCCTATGATGAAGCAAATTTCTAATCTAAAAAGAAACCCACGGTTAATTATTGGCACCCCAGGACGGATTAATGACCACCTGAACAGAAAAACTCTCAAACTTCATGAAGCCAATTTTTTGGTCTTAGATGAAGTAGATCGCATGCTAGATATGGGCTTTAGCGAAGCTTTAAAGACAATTATGCCTCACCTTGCAAAGGAACGGCAAACCTTTATGTTTTCCGCCACAATGGCCGAAGACATCAAAAAGCTTTCCTTGACCTATTTGAAAAATCCACAACTCATCACCATAGGCTCAACACGAGAGCCTGTCTTAAAAATTAAACAAGAAACGCGACATATGACGGCAAACGAGAAATTTCCTTTGCTTCTAGAAGAGTTGGGATCACGGGAAGGTAGTGTCATTATCTTTGTTAAAACAAAGCATGGTGCTGATCGTCTTGCGGTCAAGCTTAGTCAACAAAAACACCCCGCCTCTGCCATTCATGGTGATTTGAAGCAACGAAAAAGGGACTTGGTAATTCAAGATTTCCGTAAACTCAAGACACGCATCATGGTCGCAACAGATGTTGCTGCACGTGGCCTTGATATTCCTCATATTATGCATGTGATTAACTATGATCTTCCCCAATGCCCTGAAGATTATATCCATCGTGTGGGACGTACAGGACGTGCAGGAATGGAAGGTTTTGCTCTTTCTTTTATTGCTCCTGAAGATAATATAAAATGGCGTCGAATTCATAATTTAATAAACAACAAAAATGAACCACAAGGGGGATCAAAAAGTGATGCTCCTTCTCATAAAAGAAAGAAAAAATCACGCCCTTTTGATTCAGAAAAAAAATCAAAGTCATTTAGTTCTGACAAAAAATCGAGACCCTTTGGTTTTGAAAAAAAGGAAAGACCTTTTGATTCTGAAAAGCCACATTCTTTTAATTCCGACAGAAAGTCGAAACCCTTTGGTTCTAAGAAAAAGGCACGACCTTTAGTTTCCGGTGGCGCTATTGCAGCCAAGAAAAAGTCTTCAAAGAATAATTCTTGGAAGAACCAGAGACCTGCTTATAGGGGTTAAGATTCCTTCTTCACTTTGCTGGAAACTTTGTGAAACCAATACAAAATTGTAAGGAAAACGATAAGTCCCAAAACGTCTGTCGACTCAGCAAGAGCCGCAGGAACGGCCTTAAATACGCTTGTGCTCTGATAAGCCACAAAAGGAATCGCAATTAAAATCCCTACAATTGCCTCTCCAGCAATAAGCCCTGAAGCAAACAAAAGTCCCCGCCGTTTAACAGTCTCTTTTTCAGAAGCGTTTGCCTTACTTTTTTGAAGAATCTTTTGAGAAAGGGTTGCCAATATTCCTCCTACAAGTAAAGGAACTGTAACATCAAGAGGCATATAAATACCCACAGCCACCGCAAAAATGGAAAAACGCCACTTTGACTCTGCCTTCTTTAAAGCGCGATCAATTAAAAGGACAACAATACCAAGAGAGATACCCGCAATAATCATACTCCAATCCATGGACTGATTAAAAATAGCTTGAGCTACTGCTGCCATCAGAGCCGCCTTTGGCGCACTTAAAGCTTGAGCGGGATCCATTCCTTCTCTAGGAAGAACTTCACCGAATCCATAAGCTTCAAATAACAGCTGAAAAATAGGTGCTAATACAACTGAAGAAACCAGAACTCCTAAAATCAACATCACCTGCTGTTTCCATGGCGTTGATCCCACCAATTGCCCTGATTTTAAATCTTGCATGTTATCGCCCGCAACGCCCACAGCACATCCAATAAGAGCTCCTAACAAAATGGTAATTCCAGCAACACTGAGGGTGGCATTGGCGTCTTCCCAAAAATGGGGTTGCAAACTAAAAAATACTAAAAGAGCAGAAGAGGCAATCAAAATCACCATAAGAATCATCCCTGAAATAGGACTGCTAGAAGTTCCTAGAATGCCACACATATAAGACGACATGGCACTTCCAAGCGCACTGAGGAAAAAGACAAGTATTGTAATCAACAAACTGGTCATAATAACAAATGTAAAAGAAAGGGAAAGTCCGCTTGCTACAATGATATGGTTGAAGATCATATAGATGGGCAAAATAAGGAGAGCCACGCCAAAGGCCACATAAGTAATCGGAATATCAAATTCAGTTCGCACGACGTTTGATTTCCCCTCGGTTTTAATTTTTTGAACAGCTTCAAGAGACGCTTTAATGGCTCTTCGTAAAGGATCAATTAGCTCCACAATCATCCATAAGGCCCCAAAAATCATCATCCCCACTCCCACAATGCGAATCTTTGAGTTCCAAATTTCCACGGCCGCCGTATAGGCATTCCCTGCATCTAATGGTAAACCGTAAAAAAGACCAAAAAGAGGCACACCTATAAACCATGCCAAAATAGCCCCCGCAAAGATAGCAAAGGCAATTTGAAGACCCACGATATATCCCGCTCCCACCAAAGCCAAAGAAAATCCTGCGCTCACTCCCACCACAGTGCTCCCAGCACGACCCCAAATGTTAATGCTATCGGCTAAAAACTGAAATCCACTTTGGCAAAATTTTATAGTAGCCGCAGCACATCCTGCAAATACAATCTCTTTAGCAGCCGTCGTATCCCCTCCTGCTTTTAACACTTCAGCAGTCGCAACACCTTCTGGAAATTTAAGATCACTTTCAATAATCATTGCCCGCCTTAAAGGCACGGATAAAAAGACCCCTAAAAGACCACCAACAACTGTCAAGCTGATCATAATAGGGTAGGGAAACCCATCCCAATACCCAATCATCACCATTGCCGGCAATGAAAAAGCAAGGGAAGCCGCAATAACTTCACCAGCGGAAGCAGCTGTTTGAACGACATTGTTTTCAAGAATATTTGACTTACCAAATAGCTTTAAAACTGCCATAGAAATAACCGCGGCTGGAATGCAAGCGGATACACTAATACCTACTTTCAAGACAAGATAAGCATTAGAGCCCGCCATAACTATAGCAAGCAATGCACTTAAAATCACAGCCTTAACAGTAATTTCAGGCAAACGTGTTGATGCTGGAATGTAGGGGGTGATCGCTTTTATAGCTTTCCGGCTCATTGAATTCATTCTCCCATGCATTAATTTTTTTCAACAAAAAATCTCAATTGCATTAACCTTTACACAAGGATAAGACTGATGCAAGGAAAAGTATTTAATTTAAAAGCTTTTTTTATTTCTTAAACCGTCTAAAAATCCTTGAAGAATATAAGAAGCGGCCATTTTATCGATGACTTTTTTCCTTTTCTCACGGGAGACATCAGCTTCAAGAAGCGTCCTGGTAACAGCCACCGTTGAGAGACGTTCATCCCATAAGCAAAGAGGGATATCGGAAAGAGCCAACACATTTTGAGAAAACTGGCGAATTGATTGACAGCGCGGCCCTTCACTTCCATCCATATTTAAAGGGAGCCCCACCACGATACCTACGATATGATGATCGCTAAAAATTTTTAAAAGGGTTTTTGAATCCATCTTCCATTGAGTGCGTCGAATCACGTCAAAGGGAGTTGCAATGGTGAGATTCACATCTGAAAGAGCAAGACCAATGGTTTTTTCACCCACATCACAGCCCAAAAAACGTCCTCCCTTTTCAAAAGAGATTTGTGCAAATTCATTCAATGAAAGTAAAGCCATCTTTGTTCACCAATTTTTAAGACCTTTAGAGATATGATAAAGACATGATCTGCAAGGAGGGCCTACCATGACATTATCACATCAATCCGTTGAAATCCTTTTAGACCTTATAGAAATAAAAGTCAGTAGCCTTCACATCCAAGATCGAGAGGATGCTCGTGAGCTTAACAAACTAAGAAAGTGCCGACAAGAGTTGCTAATCAATGGCACAAAGCCTTCCCTAAAACAAATGGAAGAACAGTTAAAGTCACGATCTTCTCAAGCACACCGCGTGAGAAGAGCTTATTATTCAAAATAAATTAAGGAGTTTCAGGAATTTCGGCTCTTTCTCCAATTACACCATTTTGAAGATTAAAGGGATGGCTAAACTCTCCCACATTTTTAAGAAAAAGAGTGACAAGAAAAGTTGTATTGGGCGTTACATCTCGATCCCTATAATATTGGCGCGCCACTGAAAAACCCAGACCGAAACAATCGTCTCTATACATAGCTCCCAAACCACGTGACAGAGGTCCTCCCCCTTCTTTTTTTTCCACTAAGTTTTCTCTTAATTGTGCCATCACGCTCCAATACTTGGTTAGTTGAGAGGAAAGCGTCAATGCAACTTGGTTGACTTCCAAGTGATTAACAGTTGACATCTTATCAACAAACACATAGCTAACTGCAAGTTTAGCAATTGCTGGCCCTAAAGTACCGCCCGCATCAGAGACTTTCGTCTTCAAAGTCTTCTCATCCAGACGAAACCGATAGTTAAGTGAAAACCATGGGGAAGGAGTTGCTATAAGGCGTCCAACATAATCAGACGGACGACGTCCAAATCCTTGGGGTAAATCTAATCGCTTTGGAGGAGATATGGAATAACTTTGACCAAAAAATGCACTTACATCCCCATATTGTTTACCTGTAAAAAGGACTTCACCTCCATAAACCGCTCGATTTCCCGTATCAATGCGATCATACCCTGGAAAACGATCCATACTAAAAAGGTTGGTATCACTGAATTCAAAGTCGGCACTGTCCTCGTTAGGGATTTCTTTCGATTTAAGTCCAATAGGCTTATCTGGAGCTGTAATAATTTCAGCCACAGGTTGTACGACATAACTTTGACCATATAATAAATTACCAAAAGGCCACCGCCAGTTAAGGGCAGCTTGGGGGAAAAAACGTCCTCCTCCTTTTCTTTGAGGAGAAGAGAGTGGGCGTTTCTTTTCAGTAGTAAAGCTATATAAATCTCCACGTAATAATCCAAAAATGGAGAAAACCTGACCGACAGAATTAATCCAAGGCCGTTTCCAGCTAACTTCCCCAATTCCTCGCTGCATATCTTTCCTATCAATCACTCCAGGTCTAATTGTTCGCTGCATATCTTGTCTATAAAGATTTAATAGATTTCCATTAAAGTTAAACCTTCCTCCTAAAGAATCAACAGCTGAATATGCATTATAGTCTATGATAGGCAGAGGAGCCGCTATGGTCTTTTGCCTATCTGCATTTTGAAGCCCTTGAAAATGATAAACTTGTGCAGTTGCATAATCACGTTGACTCAGAAACCCTTCTAAAATTCCCGATGATGTAAGGGCCGGCTTATTTGACCAACCCGAAACATTAAATTTTTTAAAATAAGTCTTATCACTAACGTACCCTCCTTCTGCTCTCATACGCCAATTTTCTGTGAGATTAAACTTTCCATCACCAAAAGCATGACCTCGCCATTCAGGAAGTTTAAAGTGATCTCTTTTTTCAACAACTTTATCCTTATGCGTTTTCTTATAATTGATAAGACTTCCCTCCGCAATGAAGTCCCCAAAACCAAAAGCTTTACGATATTGACCGAAAACAAGAGGATTTTGATTCGAATAAAAGGTGGGATCAATAGTCATATCACTATCTTCAGAAAGAGCAATAAAATAAGGAGTTTCAATACCGGCACCAAAAATAGTGTTGTATGTAGGTGTTGGGATCAAAAATCCACTGCGCCTCTCTAGCGGTTGAGTTGAATAGGGCATATAGAAAATTGGTGTATCTAACAAACGAAATTGAGCATCTGTAAAATGAATATTTTTCCCCTCATTATCCTTAACAGCACGACGTGCATTGATTTGCCATGTTGGAGGTTTATCTCCACAAAGCTGACAGGGGGTATAAACGGCATTGTCTAACTCTTCTCGATCTTCAAATTTACGAGCTTCAACAGCAGCTAGTTTTGAATCATCTTCTAAAAGAGTTCGGAGGTGAAGAATAATACCAGTTTTCAAATCACCCGTAAGTTCTAAATACTCAACAAAGTTTACGTCCCCATCTGGCTGACGTAACCTCACATTTCCTGATGCCGTAACAATATCTAGATTTTCATTATAAGTCACATAATCTGCTTCTAGAACGTTTCCCTCATACTGAAACTCGACATTACCTTTCAAAATCATAATCCCTAGATCACGATCATAAGTTTGCGCGTCTGCATAATATAACACGGGTTGATCACCCTCTTCCAAAAACCCCGTTTGGCCATAAAGAGAGGAGGATAATAAGCTACTTAAAAGCAAACAAAATACTATTTTTTTTATACTCATTTTAACCGTCTTCTTGGCTAAACACAATTACGGCCCCCACCATAACCGTAATGAGAGGAGGAAGCCAAGCAGCAATAATGGGAGGAAGTCCCCCAGATGCACCAATGGCAAAGGTCATGTCTTTGAAAAAATACAAGAAAAGGCCAGAAAATAATCCCAAAAAAATGAAGAGCGCTGATTTTCCTTGCCTAACAGGGCGACAAGAAAATGCAGCGGCAAGCAAAACCATAAATCCTAGCCAAAAAGAGTTTGCGAGCATAGACTGCCAGGACATCTGATACTTAAGACTTTGCAATCCAGCCGCATCTAAAAGAGCAATATAAGCCGGCAATTTCCAAAATGAAGAAACTAAACGACTATTTTGCATTTGCTCAATTTTTTTTCGATTTAATGAAGTAGAAATAGATTTTTCTACGAAAGGTTTTGCTACCTGTCCAACATTCAAATCCCAACCATCGTTAAGATCTAAATGTCCCTCATGAATTTGCCCTGTTTTTGCATCAAGACGCTCAATAAACTTATTTTTCTCAGAGGTTATAATAATATTTAGGTCTTGAAATTCCATCTTTTCCAGATTGACTTTACTTGCTCTATAGATAACTTGATGAGGTCCTCTTTTTTCGCTAAACCACAACCCTGTTGGAGAGAGTTTTATATCTTCTTTGTTTCTCAAGAGATAGCGTTTTTCTAACTTTTCAAAGCGCACTTGCATAGCTGAAGAAAGAGGAT
Organism: Alphaproteobacteria bacterium; assembly: GCA_019746105.1. GTDB lineage: Bacteria > Pseudomonadota > Alphaproteobacteria > UBA9655 > UBA9655 > UBA9655. Next base: position 1,511 of record JAIESK010000089.1, on the reverse strand, counting down.
TAAAGACAGCTAAGTCAACAAATCCAATGATAAGTGCTACCATACTCACGGGAAGGATGATTCGCCAAAGCGAAACACCACTTGAGCGAATAACTACAAGCTCATTTGATCTATTCATACGCCAAAAAACGAAAAGGGCCGCAATTAGAACAATAAAGGGAAGAACTTGCTCTAAGAATTGAGGAGAACGAAGAAGAACCATGTTTAATTTCATAAGGAGGTCAATTTCCTTGGTCCCTGCGCGCCTTTGAAGTTCAGCAAAATCAAAAAGAAAAATAATGATAAATAAACACGAAAAAGTAGTCAAAAAACTTAAAAGAAACGTGCGGCTTACATAACGCGATAGGAGATTCATAAAGATCATGAGTTCTTCCTAAAATTAAACATATTAAAAAATCTAGTTCCCCATGGGGTCAGCAGAAAAAAACATATCAAAATTGTTAAAATAACACTTCCGTAAGCAAGAGATATCATAAGGGTAACATATTTCAGAGTATGAAAGAAAATCATAACGCTCACTTGAAGAAGGCTTGCACCCAAGCAAGAAATAAAAATTCTCATAGATCTCCCCTTCCGATTAAAATACCCAAGCAACATAAAACAAACTCCAAGCAGGGCAAAAGCAAGGGCAAAAAGAGGAATGAGAAGACGTTGATGCGCAGCAGCTAAAAACTCTAATTTTGTAGAAGGCTTTAATTTTTCTTTGGGATTAAAGAGATCATCAAGTGATCTTTCATAAGCTTTCAAAAATCGCGTTTCCTGAGCATTTTCTCTCTCCTCTTTTTCTTCTTCAATGGTATAGCGCTCAAAATATAAAATAGAGGGTTTTCCAGTTGATAAATCTTTTTCTTGGCGATTTCCATTCATCAAATAAATTCTCCCTCCCTCTTCCTTATCAAGGACAACTCCTTTTTCTGCCATAAAGATTTTAAGGTTATTGGGCTCACTGGCATCATAAAGCAAAAGCCCTAAGAAGTTACCTTGTGCATCTTGCCCTTTAGCATACACCGTATATTTCCCTATAGAATTGAATTGACCCGCCTGGATAAGGCTTACCAAAGATTGTTCCCTTAAAGACGTTGATATGTCGCGATATTTTCTGAAGGTCAACGGAATCACATAAAGAGAAAAAACATAAATGATAAGAGTAAACAGAATGCCAATTGAAAGGACGGGTTTTGCAAGTTGCCAATGGCTTAACCCCGCAGACTGCATAACAACAAGTTCATGATCAGCTATAAGTTTATTATATATAAACAGCACTCCAATAAGTACCGCTATAGGAGCTATAATCACGAATAGATTTGGCAAAAGATAAATGATCATTTGAAAATACAAGAGAAGGGAAATTCCCTTATTTGCTACATAGTCAATATAGCGAATAGATTGAGCAAGCCACGAAATCAGGGTAAGTATTACTGCCACCGTAAGCACGGTAAAAAAAAGTTGTTTAAATATGTAACGAGAAAGTTTGTGCATAACACTCGCAGAGTTAATTTTGAATTGGCTTG
>JAIESK010000076.1 GCA_019746105.1 Alphaproteobacteria bacterium | reverse complement strand
GAACAACTCGAAAAAATGGTACCTGAATCCTCAAAACCAGTCAATGCTTTAAAAAAACTTTGATAAAAAATAATTTCATTAAAAATCAATTAGTTACCTTTAGTGGGTCGTAATTTCTTCATTTTGTTGACTTTCAAGATCCCTTTTATGGTTGGCAATGGTTGCCATTTCCTCAGTCCAGACAATGGGTTGCAGGGGGTCTTTTAGAGCAATTTTTAGAACTTCCTCTACTCGAGAAACCGGAATAATTTTCATTCCCTTTTTCACATTTGATGGAATTTCCGCCAAATCTTTTTCATTTTCTTTGGGAATAATGACAATCTTAATCCCACCTCTTAGAGCCGCCAACAACTTTTCTTTCAGGCCCCCAATGGGCAAAACACGCCCTCTTAAGGTAATTTCTCCCGTCATAGCTACATCTTTTCGAACAGGAATTCCTGTAAGGACAGACACAATAGAAGTACACATTGCAACTCCTGCAGAAGGACCATCCTTTGGCGTTGCCCCTTCAGGAACGTGAATATGAATATCGCGTTTATCAAAAAGAGGCGGTTCAATCCCAAATTGTGGCGCCTTTGATTTTACATAACTGGCGGCGGCCTGCACTGACTCCTGCATAACTTCGCCCAACTTTCCAGTAATTTGCATCTTCCCTTTACCAGGCAGCATTACAGCTTCAATAGAGAGAAGCTCTCCCCCCACTTCCGTCCACGCAAGTCCTGTTGTTACGCCAATAGTATCCTCAAGATCGGCCATACCATGACGATAGCGCGGAATTCCTGCAAATCTACTCAGGTTTTCCGTTGTAATTTTAACGCTCTTATGCTTTGGAGAGGCCAGATATCGCACAGCTTTTCGACAAAGATTAGCAAGCTCTCGTTCCAAGTTTCTCACACCCGCCTCTAGGGTATAGGTACGAATAACTTCTCGCAAAGCTTTATCCGTAATTGAGATCTCTGCCTCTTTTAATCCATGATTTTCCAGTTGCTTCGGAAACAAGTGGCGGCGTGCAATTTGAACTTTCTCATCTTCTGTATATCCAGAGATCCGAATGATTTCCATACGGTCTAAAAGAGGCTGCGGCATATTAAGAGTATTTGCGGTTGTGACAAACAAAACATTCGACAAATCATAATCAATTTCCAAATAGTGGTCATTGAAAGTGTTGTTTTGTTCTGGATCCAAAACCTCAAGAAGAGCAGAAGTGGGATCGCCACGCCAATCAGTTCCTAATTTATCAATTTCATCCAACAAATAAAGAGGGTTGGTGGTTTTCGCCTTTTTCATCCCTTGAATAATCTTACCAGGCATGGAGCCAATATAAGTACGACGATGTCCTCTAATTTCCGCTTCATCACGAACACCGCCCAATGACATGCGGACAAAGTTTCGCCCCGTCGCACGTGCAATGGACTTTCCTAAAGAGGTTTTTCCCACACCGGGAGGGCCCACAAGACATAGAATGGGGCCATGAATGCGCCCAACTCTGTTTTGAACAGCCAGGTACTCAATGATCCGTTCTTTGACTTTCTCTAAGCCATAATGATCTGCATTTAAAACCTCTTCAGCCTTGGCCAAATCTTTTTTAACGCGCGCTTGAGTTCCCCAAGGAATTTCCAAAAGCCAATCCAAATAATTGCGCAAAACCGTGGCCTCAGCAGACATGGGACTCATTTGGCGTAGTTTTTTTAATTCACTTTGAGCGCGCTCAAGAGCTTCTTTCGATAACTTTGTTTTTTTAATTTTCTCTTCCAGTTCAGAAAGCTCATCCTTGCCCTCTTCTCCTTCACCCAATTCTTTTTGAATCGCCTTAAGTTGTTCATTAAGGTAATATTCTCTTTGGGTTTTTTCCATTTGACGCTTGACGCGGCTACGAATTCGCTTTTCCGCCTGCATAACGCCAATTTCACCTTCTATAAAGCCAATAGCCCTCTCTAGACGTTTGGTTACGTCTGCGGTTTCTAAAATCCCTTGTTTTTCATCTAATTTAAAACTCAAGTGGGCGGTGACAACGTCAGCAAGTTTTGAAGGGTCCGAAATATGCATAATCGAAGATATAATATCAGCCGGAATTTTTTTCTGAAACTTAACATACTGTTCAAATTGAGAAATAAGAGTACGCATCAATGCTTGAGATTCTTGAGCAATCCCTGGCTCTTCCTTAAAAGGTGCAACTTCAGCTTCAAAATACCCTGAACTCGTGATCAATTTATTGATTTTGACGCGAGTTTCTCCCTCAAGAAGAACCTTTACGGTCCCATCAGGCAAGCGTAAAAGTTGCAAAACACGAGCAAGAGTCCCTATTGTGTAAAGATCCTTTACGCCTGGGTTGTCGATGGTAGGATCTTTTTGGCTCAACAATACTACTTTTTGATTGCTGGTCATGACAACATCTAAAGCGTGTATAGACTTCTCACGACCCACAAACAAAGGAATCACCATATGAGGAAATACCACAACGTCGCGCAAGGACAACACGGGATAGGTTGATTGTTGTGTCTCTTTACTTTTTTTGCTCAAGGAGAACCTCTCGTTCACATTCATACTCTCTACTTTTAGAATAGACCATTTGCGAATTTTCATAAAGGGGTTAATTAAGGGGAGGTCGAAGTTAGAGATTACGCTTACCCCATGGCATATCTCCCGCATATCCTCTATACTTATAAAAATGATTCCGAAAGGAGAGAATAAATGACAAAGTGCGTGACGCTCATTGAAGGTGATGGAATTGGTCCCGAAGTTGTCGGCTCAGCACGGCGCGTTATCGATGCTATGGGCCTTAACATAGAATGGGAAGTGTGTCAGGCAGGGGCTGAAGTCTTTAAAAAGGGTCTTGCGACAGGGGTTCCCCAGGAAACCATTGATTCGATTATGCGAACTCGCGTTGCTCTGAAAGGCCCCCTCGAGACACCCATAGGGTACGGCGAAAAGAGTGCGAATGTGACTTTAAGAGCCCTATTTGAAACCTATGCCAATACCCGTCCTGTACGTCATATTCCGGGCATTAAAACAGCCTTTATGGAGCGAGATATTGATTTCGTTGTGGTGCGCGAGAATGTGGAAGATCTTTATGCAGGCATTGAATATGACCAAACGCCCACGGTTGCTGAGGCTTTAAAACTGATCACCCGCAAGGGATCAGAGAAGATCATTCGCTTTGCTTTTGAACTCGCGCGCGCGGAGGGGCGCAAAAAAGTGCATTGCGCCACAAAAGCCAACATCTTAAAGCTGACAGAAGGCCTTTTTAAAAAGCTTTTTGAAGAGATGGCGCCCGATTATCCCGATATCGAAGCAAATCATATCATCATCGATAACTGTGCCCATCAAATGGTTATTCGCCCCGAAATCTTTGACGTCCTTGTCACAACAAACCTTCATGGGGATATCATCAGTGATTTGGGCTCAGGGCTTGTGGGGGGCTTAGGCGTTGCTGCTGCTGCCAACATTGGAACAGAAGCCGCTATTTTTGAAGCCGTTCATGGTTCTGCCCCTAAGTATGCAGGGAAAAATACCATCAATCCAACGGCTCTTTTATTTACAGCCGCCCTCATGCTCCGCCATCTGGAAGAATTTGAAGCCGCTAATTTGCTTGAGCAGTCCCTCCTCTATACCTTAGGCGTACACAAAGTATATACCCAGGATTTGGATAAAACATCTCCCGTCGGCACGCGAGAATATACGGACATCGTAATTCAAAACCTAGGGAAAAAGACGGATTTTTGGCCACAGCGGTCCTATAAACCCCTTCATATTGGAAAACTTTCTAAGTCAAAAGAAAGAATAAGCCAAAAGGGCGTGGGCGTTGATATCTTTATTCAAAGTGAACTTTCACCCGAGGAGCTTGGTAAGAGTATTGAAACCATTGCTGCCTCCTCCCCCTTTCGCTTGGCCATGATTTCCAACAGAGCTCTTCAGGTCTATCCTGCCATTGGTGGGGTCAAGCCTGATACGGTAGATCACTGGCGCGCCCGCTTTTTTCTGAAAAATGGTGGAGAGCTTAAGGATGACGATGTTCTTTCTCTTATCCAAGCCATTGGTCACAAACACCACTGGATGCACATTGAAAAGCTTTTCGAGATCAACAATGCCCCCGGCTTTACAAAAGCTCAAGGAGAAGCATAAAATCCTTTAAATACTTAGAGAAAAAGATATGGAAGATACAGTTATTAACATTCTTGAAGGTAATCATTCCAAAGGCACCATTGTCTTTGGCAGCGATCATGCAGGTTTTGAGTACAAAGAATTCTTAAAAAAAGCAGCTCATGACATGGGCTATACGGTCATGGATTGCGGCACCCATTCCACGAATTCTGTTGATTATCCTGATTTCATCCCTCCTGTTGTTAAGGAAGTCCTTGCAGGTGCCAGGGGTGTCCTCATTTGTGGGAGCGGTATTGGCATGAGCATTGGAGCAAATCGTTTTAAGGGCATTAGAGCAGCTCTTTGTTTTGACGGCCTCATGGCCAAATTTGCCCGCACCCATAATGACGCGAATATCCTTGTCCTAGGAGAACGGTTCATAGGCAAAGAACTGGCTCTATCTTGTCTTGAAACATTCCTTATCACCGCTTTTCTCGGCGATCGCCATATACGACGCGTTGAGAAGTTGGATACTTTAGGTGATTAGAGGTTAGTCATTCTTTGACGTTCTCTTGACAACGTGATGTAAAAGTGTTACACTTTAAGAGTAGGTATTTAAATAGAGGTGCCCTCTATGTCAACTAAAAACCCGAGAATTAACGTTACTTTTGAAGAGGGGACTGCGAGACTTCTTGCCCGTTTAGCTTCTCATGACCACAAACCGATAGCAAGTGTTGTTCGAGAACTCGTACTCGAAGCCTTAGAGCTACGAGAAGATTACTACTTATCCCAAGAAGCTAAAAAATTGGATATAAAAGGCGCAAAAACGCTTAGCCATGAAGACGCATGGAAATAAAATATCATATACATTATCTGGAAGAAGTCGCTCAAAAGCACATCCCTCATCTTCCAGTACGTGCTAAGTCACTGATAAAAAGAGCCATAGAAGAACGTCTCATGGTAGATCCCATTGGTTTTGGAAAGCCGCTGCGTTACAGCCTTAAGGGGCATCGGCGTTTGCGTGTTACCGATTATCGTGTTGTTTACCGAATCGAAGAAAAAACCAAGACTGTCCTTATCATTGCCATAAAACATCGCCGTGATGTTTATGATGATTGATTGCTCTCTATAATCAAGGAGTTAAGCTGACTAAAAGATAGAGGCACGTTTAAGAAACCGGAACATATAAAAAAATTATCGTTTATCGATAAATAATAGTTGCAAAGCGATAATTTTGTGATAAAGTCACCTCATTAACAAACACATGAGGTCTTAACATGCAACGTATCCAAAAAGTCAGCACCTATTTGATCTGGGTGTTTAATTTTCTTCTCATCGCTTACCCTCTTTTTATAGCGGCCCAGTGGTTTCTCATTGACTGGGAGCCCTTTAAAAGCCTTGTGCGTGAGGGCTTCATTTTCACTCTCATTGCCGCACCTGAAGGAATCGTAAATCTTGCAGATGTCGCCTTCACACCTTTCACTAAAATGGTATGGCTTGCAGGAGATTTCATTGGATTTGCTCCTTTGTTTTTAGGACTTCTTATCCTTAAAAAACTCTTCATAAATTATAAAAGCAGGATCATTTTCTCACTGCAAAATGCTGAAAAATATAAGTACATAGGGGGACTCTTTTTAATCGATGCCTTTTTAACAGGACCACTTTCTCATATGTTGGCTATCCTTGCCGTCACCCTCTCCAATCCTCCTGGACACCGTTATATTACCCTTTCTTTTGGTACTCCCAATGTAGAAGCTATCTTTTGCGGGATTCTGATCCTTTGTATTTCTTGGATTATGGCTGAAGGCTATAAACTTCAAGAAGAACAAAGTCTGACCATATAAGGGAGAAAAAAATGCCTATAATTGTAAACCTTGATGTCATGATGGCCAAACGTAAGATCAAACTTCAAGAACTTGCGGAAAAGGTAGGGATTTCGGTCCCTAACCTTTCCATTCTGAAAACAGGAAAAGCTAAAGCCATTCGCTTTTCCACCCTAGAAGCCATCTGCCAAGCCCTTGAGTGTCAGCCAGGAGATATATTGGAGCATGAGTAAAGTGCTTTAAAACTCTTCTTGCAAATTCCAATATAGCTAGGATATAATAAATCTAGACAATCTAGCTAATGAGGGAAAAATGGAATGGCTTTTGGCAGAGGCGAAAAATAAATTCAGCGAAGTCGTCAGCCTTGCGCTCACAAGTGGACCTCAACGCATTAAAAGACGAGATCAAGCCGTCATTCTTCTTTCAGAAGATGATTACCTTAAGCTTATTGGAGAAAAACCCAGCTTTAAAAACTTTTTAATGGAAGCCCCTTCCTTCGAAGGGCTTGATCTCAAACGAGATCATACACCGGGGCCAGATATCGACCTATGAAGGTTTTGCTCGATACTTGCATTCTTGCTGAGATGCGGCTAGGAAATTGCTGCCCCGTCCTTCGAGATTTCTTAAACTCCATTGAAGATAAAGATCTCTTTATTAGCGTTATCACAATCGGAGAAATAACCAAGGGAATTGCTCGCTTAATTGAAAGTCGCAAAAAAAGTGACCTTATCAACTGGGTTAATGAGCTAGAGTTGCTCTATTCAGATCGAATCTTGCCTATTGATCGTGAAGTTGCCTTGCTGTGGGGAGAAATCACAGACCGCGCAGAAAAAGAGGGTATCACTGTTCCTGGAATTGACGGCCTCATTGCTGCAACGGCACTCTATCACGGATTACATGTCACGACACGAAATTCAAAGCATTTCAAAGGAACAGGTGCCTTTATTATCAACCCCGGCCGCGATGTATAGAAGTTACTTTAAAATCTAACTCTGTATCCCAGATCTAACTATACCATAGGAAGAGAGATTTAATTTCGCTTCAACCGCAAGGAATTCAACACCACCATAATGCTGCTGGCCGCCATGGCGCCACCGGCAATTTCAGGACTAAGATGGCCAAAGGCGGCAAATCCAATGCCCACCACGTTAAAAATAAAAGCCCAGAAAAGATTTTCTTTAATGATTCGGAAAGTACGCTTTGAAAGAAGAAATGTTTCAGGAATCAATTCAAGAGACGGCCGCATAAGTGTAATGGGCGCAGCATCCATAGCCACATCCGTTCCTGATCCCATCGCAAACCCAACGGTAGCTGCCGCCAGAGCGGGGCCATCATTGACCCCATCTCCCACCATTGCTACCAAGTTGTGGTGCTCTTCCTGGGCTTTAACATAGTTAATTTTATCCTTAGGTTGAAGGCCGGCCATAACTTCTTCAATCCCAACCCTCTCTCCAATCATAAGAGCTGCTTCCTTTTTATCTCCCGTCAGCATGATGGTTTTGAGTCCCATGGCTTTAAGCGCTTTTAAGGTATCCCGTGCATGCAATCGAGGCGTATCGGAAAGATAGAAAACACCGAGCAGTCCGATTCCATCTTCCGCCAAATAAACGGTTGTTTGATCCGACTGGCGCAAAACAGGAATATCAAGACCCATCTCCTCCATCATTTTTTCAGATCCCAGAGAATACATTTTTCCTTGAACCTTTCCCTTAATCCCTTTACCTGGCAAAGATAAAAAATCTTCTACCTCAAGAAAATGAGGCGTCTTAAGAGCTGTTAAAAAAGCTTTCGCAACAGGGTGTTCACTGCCTTTTTGAAGGGAAGCGGCCAGAAGAAGAATTTTCTCCTCACCCTGACCTGCAAGAGGCTTTATAAAGGTGAGACTAAATTCACCCTTTGTCAGTGTCCCAGTTTTATCAAAAACAACCTGATCTACCATCCTGAGAGCTTCAAGACTTTCCAAGTCTTTGATCAAGACACCTTTTCGAGCAGCACCTCCCATGGCCACCACAATGGCAGTGGGCGTGGCAAGTCCTAAAGCACAAGGACAAGCAATCACGAGGACAGAAACAGCCGAAATCAGAGCCACCTGAAGGGGATAGCCAAGAGCAAGCCAACTTCCAAAGGTAATAATGCTGATAAGTAAAACAAGGGGGGTAAAAACTCCCGCTACCTGATCCACAAACCGTTGAATGGGGGGGCGCGAAGATTGAGCCTTTTCTACCATATGGATCATACGCGCAAGGGTAGATTGACTTCCCACAGCACTGGCTTCCAGGTATAAGTTACCGGAAGTATTTGTCGTCCCCCCAATGACTTTATCCCTCTCTTGGCGGAGCACTGGAAGACTTTCCCCGGTGATCATAGATTCATCTACTTCACTTTTTCCCTCAAGGATAACCCCATCCACAGGAACGCGCTGCCACGCACGCACAAAAACTTTTTCTCCCTTTTTAATATCTTGAGTTAAAACTTCTACATAGACTCCATCCCGCTCCACAAAGGCTGTGGGAGGGGTAAGTTTCATCAAGGACCGGACAGCCTCATTGGCTGATCTTTTCGCTCGCTCTTCTAAGAGGCGCCCCAAAAGAACAAGAGTAATTACGACAGCAGATGCTTCAAAATAAAGTTCTTGAGCTCCTAAAAATACGCCAACAACGCTATAACCATAGGCGGCTGAGGTTCCTATTACCACCAACAGATCCATCCCTGCATTAAGATGTTTTAAGGAACGCCAGGAAGATTGATAAAAACGCCGCCCCGCCCATAGCTGCACAACGCTGCCACAAACAAGCTGAAGATAAGGGGACACATAAAAGCCAATCATGTGGGCGAGTAGAGGCAGGGTAAAGAGAATGGCAACGATTAAGTCTGCATAACTGGGTGACGTATGATTATGATGATGTCCTCCTCCATGATTCTGAGACATTTCGCCCTCATAGCCTTCACTTCTAATCGCTTCTAAAATCTGATGAGGAAGATGGGAATCTGTTGAATTGATTTCAACATCAGCTTTTTCACTGACAAAATTAACGCGCGCCCCTTTAACTCCCTGAACCCTCTTAAGGGCTTTTTCAAGTCTTGCCGCACACGTCACACAACGCATACCTTTAATTTTAAGGTGTAGAGAATCGTTCATATAAAAATACTCCCTCTTTAATAGCTTAAAGAGGGAGTATGAAAAAAAAGTTAATATGCTCCTATTGCCAAACTCCAAGGTTTGTCATTCCTGTCTTCGCTGGAATGACAAAATGGGAAAAGTTTTACTATTCCCTATACAACTTAGCCGGGAACTTGTTCATCAAATACGTTTTCTTCCTCAACTCTTAACTTCGTTTCTTCTTCTGATGTTAAAGTGCTCTCTTCTGGCACTAAGGATTTCATTTCATTTGTTGATTCAAGAAGTTCTTTCTTTTGCTCTGGCGTATTTACTGATTGGGCTTCAGCATTTTGCGGCGTATAAGCCGTAAAAAACAGAGCTGCAGATCCTAAAACAATCATTTGATTCCATGAAGTTTTCATTCTCAATTTCCTTTTTAATAGAGTGAACTTCCTGAACTATCGCCTGAAAACACAAGTTTTTCAAGACTTGTTATTGTATTTTTTTGACCATTTTGCGTTGAAGCCGCCTCATCTGCATACGCACTTGTGAGGAACACCCCTAATCCCGCCCAAAGAAAATAATGTGCTGTTTTCATATCTCTCTCCCAGATAATTTTGCCTAAAAAAATTATATACTACCTGAAGAAAGTTAATAATTTATTTCTTTATTTTCTTATCAAAAGGTTAAGAAAAAATATTTACCCCCCCTCTTTTTATACCCCATACACCTCTTGGGCGCGTTTTTCAAAAGAACTAAGCATCTGATCAAAGGCTGACTCAAACACCATTTGAGTCGCACTTTGAAACAATTTATTTTTAAATTCAAAGTCAATGAAAAACTCAATGTCTGTGCCTGACTCTGCCCCTTCTTTGAATACCCAATGGTTATTGAGACGCTGGAACGGTCCATTAATATATTCTACATCAATACGAGTTTTTGGGGTAAGGTGAACGCGAGAGCGAAAGGTTTCTCGAAAAATTTTATATCCCACACTGAGATCTGCTAACATCTCTGTCTCTGATTGAGATAAAACACGTACAGCTGCACACCAGGGTAAAAAGTCTGGATACTTTTCAATATCAGCCACCAGATCATAGAGTTTATCTGGAGCATAAGGCAAATAGTGGGTGTGAAGACGCGTTACCACTTAAGCACTCAATTGAGCTTCACGGGCCGCTTTCAAGCGCACAAAATCATCCCCCGCATGATAAGACGAACGGGTCAAAGGAGAAGAGGATACCATCAAGAATCCTTTTCCCCGTGCCATTTTAGCATAATCCTCAAACTCAGCGGGAGTGACAAAGCGGTCTAACACATGATGTTTGGGCGTGGGTTGAAGATATTGACCGATGGTCATGAAATCCACGTTTGCCGCACGCAAATCATCCATCACTTGATAGACTTCCCCCTTATCCTCTCCAAGCCCCACCATGATACCCGACTTGGTGAAGAGAGACGGATCCAGATCTTTGACCCGCTGTAAAAGACGGAGGGAATGGAAATAGCGAGCCCCGGGACGCACTTCGGCATAAAGGCGCGGGACTGTCTCCAAATTGTGGTTATACACATCAGGGCGCGCTTCAACCACTTTCTCAAGAGCGCCCTCTTTTCGCAAAAAATCAGGGGTCAGAACTTCAATGGTGGTTTGGGGAGTCGCCTTTCGAATAGCTGTGATGGTTTGGGCAAAATGCTGTGCGCCACCATCTTCCAAATCATCCCGATCCACAGAAGTAATCACAACATGGTGAAGCCCCATTTCAGCAACTGCAGCGCCGACCCTTTCCGGCTCATGAGGATCCAAAAGATCAGGCCTGCCTGTTTTAATATTACAAAACGTACAGGCGCGAGTACAGACACTGCCCAAAATCATAACCGTCGCATGCTTTTTCGCCCAGCATTCGCCCACATTGGGGCAAGCAGCTTCCTCGCACACCGTATTCAATTTCTGACGACGCATCAAATCGCGCGTTTCCTGGTACTCTTTTGAGACCGGCGCCTTCACACGAATCCAGTCGGGTTTTTTCAACTTTAACTCCACCACGCTTTTCCTTAACCGTTACCCTTTCATCAAAAAGGAATCTTGCCTAAAGATCAAGTAAAAGTTGATAAATTGGAGAAGCGGCAGAAGCAAGACAAGGATACCTCATGTCATAAAAATAAATGAGCGCCCTTTGGATAACAAAGAGGCGCTCATTTTTTAATTAAGAAACAAAGTTAAGGTTAATATTTCTTATTTCAACCACAGGGATATCAGATCCTGGTGTTTTCGGAGGCATAACAAGAGGATAGATAATATGACAGCGCGAGCCATCCTTAACTGTAAACTCTAGTTGGAGTTTTTGCCATCCATTTTCCCCTGAATAGGGATAAGACATAATTCGGTCAATACCATTAAAGTATTGTAAATATCCACCTGCTGTCTCACTTTTTATCTCAGCTTCAAGCAAAAGTTTTTGCCCTACAAAAGAATCCATGAGTGGTTTAGAAAGAACTTGATAAAAAAGAGTCCCTTCGCCACTGACTTTAAATGACCCTTCCTCTGGTGAGTTAAAGCTAAACGGTGTCATTAACCCACGCCCTTTAATGTCATCACGTACGAGATCAAAAGAACCAGGATTTAACTTTACACTGGGACGAATGACTTCTGGCTCAATTTGAGAAGAACTTCCTACAGGTATAAGTATGCTGCGAGCAAACAAAGAAATTTCATCCATTTCTTTACGAAGCTCTCCTAATTCTACTTTTTTAGCAACAATTACTTCTTCCATGGCCCTCTTGTCTTCTTCTGCCTTTTGACAGAACTTCATATATTTTTCATGAGAAGCGTTATCTTCTGCTTGAATTCGACGCATGGCCTCTTCCAAGGCAGCAGCGCTATGAGGGGATTCAAAAAATGCTGCAGGTAATTGGGAAGGATTTTTGATTCCCTCAGCAAGTTTCTCTTTAAGAACTAAAAGAGTATTAAAAACAATGCGTCCATATAATCCGTTCTTACAAGCATCTTTTTGAGAGTATATAAGGTTTGTTGGATCATCAACAAACTGACAAAACAAACTCGTTAACCTTTCAAAAAAGGGAAAATTTGAATGGTCTCCTGCGAAATGAGGAACTATCTGAAGATACTTTAGACCCTCGGCTTCACTACTTGTTTCCTTGACTATATTACTTATTTCCTTGGCTTTATTACTTATTTTTGCCCTCGCGGCCTCAAAGCCCACGCCACCTTCTTCTTGAAAAAGATCGAAGATCTTTTCAATAAGATCCCGTACGTATCCATTGTTTTTTACTACCTTCGTAATCGACATAACGCTTTCAGGATATATGTCCATAGCATCATGTAATGATGCTGCAGGCCCTATAATTCCCTTATCACGTCGCATCGAGGCCCCATGATCTTCACGAATCTGGGCAAGAAAAAAATCATCCAACGACTTGAGTTCGTTAAGCTTTTGTTCAACGGCTACTTTCCTCGGAAGCGTATGCCTTTTCTGCTCGAGCTCAGCAGCCTCTTGTTCTCGTTGAGCTTGAGCTTTGCTTATCCCCTCTTCAATATTTAAAAGCTGCAAATGTAAAGAGTTAAGATTATCTTCTACCCCTCTCATTCTGCTTGAAATTTTGCGCTGTTTTTCTTCAAGAGATAAACTCTCTTTCCCTTGTGAAAGACGCCTTAATAAGTTCTCTACCTTTTCCTTTCTTTCTGCACCCTCAGGACTAAGCAAAGCCCCATAAATAGCATCTTTGTTCTTTTTGTTTAGCATTACTTGAATAGCAACTTTTAAGGTTTCTTCATCAAACCCATCAATTCCATATTCCTGAATCCAGGAGCTATGCTGGCCACTGGAAGAACTACTGGCTGCTCCTGTACTACTCCCTAAAGCTGTTGACATCTGTTGTTGTCTAAGACTCTCTTGGCAAAGGTATTCACTCCAAGCGTCGCATAGTTCACTGTCTTTGTCATAAAATTTACGTTGCTTAGCTTCTAGAGTCTTAAAATCCGGATTTTGCCTTACTCCTGGCAGCGCATACATTTTTCGGAGATATTCTTCCTTCTTTTCAAACACAACTTCATTTAGAAAGTGATATACTTGATCCACTCTCTTCATATTTAAAGGGTCATTAAAGTTAAATTCTTCCGTAGGAAAATTAAATTTACAAATCACTCCCTTAAGGGCAATTTGTAATCCTCTCTTATCTAGATCTTCAAGACGTTCTTGTACTCCAGCAAAGGCCATAGAGCCCATAACTGCAGAACTAATAATTGTAGATGCAACCAAGTAAAATTTTAACGTTTTTCTCACGACTATCACCTTTGAGACTAATAAATATCCATTCTTGATTATGCAGAATTTAACGATCTGAAAATTATTGCGATTCCACAAATCAATTATATATATCATCTAGTTATATTTATTCTAAAATCAAGCTTTTTGTTTTATATTTTTGATAATTTTGAAACAAAACTTCGAACTTCGACCTACCTCTAAAATCCCTGTATTTAAATATCTAAAAAACAGCACCTTGGAGACGCGGTTAAACCGCGAGATGAGTCCCTCTCGCTACACTCAAAGTCTCAGGATCTATTTCAATAACATAGTCGATCCAATTAAACATTAGAAATCCTAAAAATGAATCACCCGACCGAAAGCATCCAAAACGGACTCATGCATGGCCTCTGATATAGTGGGATGAGGGAAGATGGTCTCCATGATTTCTTGTTCCGTGGCCTCCAAAGTTTTGGCGAGGCAAAACCCTTGAATCATCTCAGTTACTTCTGCGCCAATCATATGGGCACCTAAAAGCTCACCTGTCTTGCCATCAAAAATAGTTTTGATCATCCCTTCAGGCTCACCCATAGCAATCGCCTTTCCATTGGCCAGCAAGGGAAAACGTCCCACTTTAAGCTCATATTTTCCAGCTGCCTTAGCTGCTTCTTCCGTTAGTCCCACACTTGCAATTTGAGGATAGCTGTAAGTACAGCCAGGAATATTCGTTGTTTTCATAGGATGAGCTGTCTTAAGACCTTTGATTTTCTCCACACACAGCACCCCTTCATGGCTCGCTTTATGGGCAAGCCAAGGCGGCCCGGCCACATCACCAATGGCGTAAATGCCAGGCTCAGCTGTTGCACACCATTCATTGGTCACAATATGGCTCTTTTCAACTTTAACCTTGGTTTTTTCAAGGCCTAGGTTTTCTGTATTACCGACGATGCCTACAGCCAAAATCACCCGATCCACTTTCACTTCTTGCATTTTTCCTTGAATCTCAAGGGTAGCAGTGACGGAATCTTTGTCCTTCTTCAGCTCTTTCACTGTCGCACTGGTGTGAATCTTAATGCCTTGCTTTTCAAAGGATTTGCGGGCTGCATCAGAGATATCTTTGTCCTCAACGGGCAAAATTCTGTCGAGAACTTCTACAACCGTAACGTCGGCTCCCATCAAACGATAAAAGCTAGCAAATTCAATACCAATGGCGCCAGACCCCACCACGAGCAAGGATTTGGGGAGGACCTCAGGGGTCATGGCTTCCTTATAGGTCCACACTAATTTTCCATCCGCCTCAAGACCCGGTAAGGCACGAGCACGGGCGCCGGTCGCTAAAATAACGTGCGAGGCTTTAATGGATGTTTTTCCGTCAACCATAAGTTCAATATCGGTACCTTTACGCCCTGCAATCTGAGCAGTGCCTTCAATAACTGTGACCTTATTTTTCTTCATAAGGTGCCGCACGCCATTTGCCAGTTGTTCAGCCACCGCGCGGGAACGTTGGATTATTTTTTTAAAATCAATAGAAACCTTTTCTGCTTTAAAACCAAAGTCCTCTAAATGATGAAGAAGATGATTAATCTCACCAGATCGCAGCAAAGCTTTGGTAGGAATACAGCCCCAATTGAGGCAAATCCCACCCATGTGAGCTTTTTCAATAACGACAGTTTTTAAGCCAAGTTGACTCGCACGAATTGCAGCAACATAGCCCCCCGGGCCTCCTCCAATAACAACAACATCATACTCGGCCATCTTCACTCTCCAATTTAATTGTTTGTAATATCCGATAGCATATGTATAAAGGAATCTCTATGGTAAATTGCTTTTCATTTAGGAAATATACTTTATACTACACCCATGACAGTGACCAAGCCCCATCTTTTACTCGTTGATGATGACGAACGGCTTAGAGACCTTTTGTTCAAGTTTCTTGTGGATAAGGGGTTTTTTGTCTCTACGGCCCGTGATGCAGCACACGCTCGCGAGTTGATGGATACTTTTATTTTTGATTTAATGATCCTTGATGTGATGATGCCTGATGAAGATGGCCTTTCTTTAACTAATTCTATTCGTCAAGGGCCGACACGTACGAAAGATATCCCTATTCTTTTACTCACGGCTATGGGAGAGACAGAAGACCGCATTACAGGCCTTGGAAAAGGCGCTGACGATTATCTCTGCAAACCTTTTGATCCTCGCGAACTTCTCTTAAGACTTCAAGCCATTTTAAAACGGAGTCAGAACAACAATGAAGTGTCTTTACTCTCCCTTGGTAAAGTTTCCTTTGATATAAAACTCAATCGCTTGGAGAAGGAAGGAATGTCTATTCCTCTCACCACCGTTGAAAGTAGTCTCTTAAAAATCTTTGCGCGCCACCGCGGCAAACCCCTCTCCCGAGAAGATTTAGCAAGCGAGTATGGCGGAGACATGAATCCACGGACCATTGACGTTCAAATTAATCGCTTGAGAAAAAAGATTGAAGATGATTTAAAAATCCCACGCTATCTTCAAACCGTAAGAGGAAAAGGGTATATCCTTTTGCCGGATGCATGAAATACTTTATAAAACATCCTTTCAAAGCTTTAAAAACTTATCTTCCCAAAAGTATATTTGGGCGCACTCTTATGATTTTAATGGCTCCCCTCGTTCTTGTGGGAACCCTTTCCGCCTATATCTTTTTTGATAACCATTGGGATCATGTTACGAACGCTCTTGCCAAAACATTGGCTGGAGAAGTCGCAACCCTAACAGCTCTTCACAATGCCTCTCCAAAGAACCAACATCTCTATAATTCTTTGGCTGGCGTTAACTTCAAAACACATACAAACTTTATCTCAAAAGGACACTTAGATCCAGCTCTCCTTCAAAAGAGCGCTGATCCTCTTTTAACTGCAGCTTTACAAAAAAAAATCTTCACCCCCCATACCCTGGAAATAACCAAGGAAGACATTATTATCAAGGTAGAGGTTAAAGATGGCCTCTTAGAATTTGTTATCCCACGCAAACGTTTTTTAAGTAAAACTTTTTATTTGTTTATTATGTGGGTTGCTCTTACCTCTGCGTTTTTTCTATTGATTGCCTCGATTTTTATGCACAATCAAGTTAAACCCTTACGTCGCCTTGCGATTGCCGCCGATCGGTTTGGCAAAGGGCGTTCCTTTCCTGATTTTAAGCCAGAGGGTGCCACTGAAATCCGCAAAGTGACGAAAGCCTTTTTGGACATGAAGGCTCGCTTAAATCGTCAGCTCACCCAACGTTTGGATATGCTTTCTGGCGTTTCCCATGATCTAAGAACGCCTCTTACTCGCATGCAGCTTCAATTAGCCATGATGCCTCCTTCCTCCGAAGTAAGTGGCCTTCAAAAGGATATCGACGAGATGAGCCAAATGTTGGAAGGTTACCTCACTTTTGCTCGTGGAGAAGGCCTTGAAGAAACAAGCGAAACACCTATGCATTCCCTCCTTTTAGATGCAATTGAGGGACGAGCCCAGCTCACATCATCTGTTCATTACAAGCCAATTCCTCTTCCCTCTCTCCACATTAAACCTCAAGCCTTAAAAAGATGCCTTACCAATCTGATTAACAATGCGACTCGCTATGGCAAAGAGGTATGGGTTAATGCCCAAACAAATACGGATTCTATTGTCATTTCCGTTGAGGATAACGGTCCAGGCATTCCCGAAGAAAAAATGCAAGAAGTGTTTAAACCCTTCTTTCGCCTGGATCGCTCACGTAATAGCACTACAGGCGGTGTTGGTCTGGGACTTACCATCGCTCGCGATATCGCGCAAAGTCATGGAGGAGACATCCAGCTCGCCGCCTCCACAACCCATGGAGGTCTGTGTGCCTCTCTTATTTTACCCTTATAAAAGTGACTTGACTTTACGGACTTATACTCCATAGTATAAGTTCTTAAGTCATTGGAAAAGAAAGGAGAGCGTCATGAAAAATCATTTCTATAACTCGTATTGCCCCTCTCCTTATTGGCGTTGGTGGAATTCTTATACTTCGAGATTTTTCCATCAATTTTTGCCAACACGAGAGAGCCATGACAATTTTAAAAAACATTCAAAATACACTTAAGTTAAGCACCCTTATCCTAAGCCTTTTTTATGCACCAGGGGCATTTGCCCATAAAACAATTGGGATCACTCAAATCGTTGATCATCCCTCCTTAAATGATATCCGCAAGGGGATTATAGAAGAACTTTCTCATGCGGGGTATCACGAAGGGGAAAACCTTACCATTATCTTTGAAAATGCTCAGGG
Source organism: Alphaproteobacteria bacterium (assembly GCA_019746105.1). GTDB lineage: Bacteria > Pseudomonadota > Alphaproteobacteria > UBA9655 > UBA9655 > UBA9655. Next base: position 13,521 of record JAIESK010000076.1, on the reverse strand, counting down.
AAATCCGTCAATAGCGTCTCAAATTGCCCATAAGTTTCAAAGTCTTCCCTTAGATGCGATCATTCCCATATCAACCCCCTCAGCTCAAGCAATGGTTCAGCAAGTTAAGGATACACCCGTTATCTTTGCCGCCATAAGCGATCCTTTAGAAGCAAAAATTGTCTCTTCTCTTGAGCATCCTGGTGGAAATGTAACGGGAGTTGCTGATATTCCCCCTGTTGAAGAGCAACTTGATTTCATTATGAAATGCCTTCCGAACCTTAAGGTTCTGGGCTTTCTTTATAACCCAGGTGAGATCAATAACATTATTTTTCTCAAACATTTAGAAAAAGCCGCAAAGGAAAAAAATATTAAAATTCTTAAAGCCAGTGCTTCTAAAACGGCTGATATCCAAGCTGCGGTCAATAGTATCATTGAGGAGGTTGATGCTCTCTTTATCGGGAATGATAATACAATTGTTTCAGGGTTAGAAGCTGTCATTAAGGCGTCCCTTAAGGCAAAGAAACCTTTCTTTGCCAGTGATCCAGACTCGGTGAATCGCGGCGCTTTAGCGGCCTATGCTTATGATCAACGGAAAATAGGACAACAAGTAGGGCGCATGATACTTAAAATTTTTAATGGAACAAGTCCTGGAGATCTCAGCGTTGAAAAACCTCAAGATCTCAAAACATATACTAACCCTCACACGACAAGCCTGCTTAACGTACGTTGCAGTGTCATTAACTCTAATCAGGAGGCCACCTAAAATGTTACGAATACTTATTTCATTTTTATCTCTTTGGTTATGGCAACTGTCATCAACTTATGCTGATGCTCCTGTCCATATTGCGGTTGGCCAAATCGTTGCCCATCCTGCCCTTGATTCCCTTCGAGAAGGATTAAAAGAAGGCCTTGAAAAAAGCGGCTATATTGAGGGAAAAAATTTAGAATGGACCTATGAAAACGCTCAAGGGAATCCGACAACAGCCATTCAAATCAGCAAAAAGCTTGTAGGCCTTAATCCTACAGTTATTGTCACTCTTTCAACGCCAATGAGCCAAGCAGCTCTCGCAGTGACCTCCACAATTCCTGTTGTTTTCGGGGCTGTCTCTGATCCGGTTGCAGCAAAACTTTCAGGACAAAAGAATGTTACAGGCCTCACTGACTTTGTCCCTCCCGAGGTCCAACTTAAACTCGTCCAAGACTTTCTTCCTAATGTTAAAGCTATTGGAGTTATTTACAACTCAGGTGAATCCAACTCCATCAAACAAACTCATGACCTTAAAGCAGAAGCTCAAAAGCAAAACATAAAAATTGTTGAAGCTTCCATTTCAAAGAGCAGTGATGTCTCGAGTGCTGCAAAAACCCTGGTCGGTAAGGTCGATGCGATTCTTTTGCCCACGGACAATACGGTCATTACAGCGTTAGAAAGCATCATTAAGATTGGAGAGGCCAACAAAATTCCGGTCTTTGGAAGCGACATTGACATTGTAAGGCGAGGCGCAACAGCTGCTTATGGAGTCAGTTGGCATGAATCGGGCCTCACTCTTGCTGAAATAGTCACTCAAATTTTAAAAGGTACCCCCGTAACTGAGCTTCCTATTAAAAATCCATCTCATCTCCTTTTTTATATTAATTTAAAGGCCGCAGAAAAAATCAATCTTTCGGTTCCCGATTCTCTACAGAAGAGAGCGGATATGATACTCTAAGGAAAGATTTATTTAAGGATTTGAAACGATGCTCGAAAGTTCCCAAAGACCCGTTCTTCTGATCACCGGGATGTCCGGATCTGGCCGTTCTTTTGCCTTAAAGGCTCTTGAAGATATGGGATATGAAACCATTGATAACTTACCCCTCTCCTTTCTTGAAACCACCACATTAGCCCAACAAGAAACTTCCCAACCTTTAGCCATTTCTATCGATGTACGGACGCGAGATTTCTCTTTAGAGCATATTCTGCATAAAATGGAAAAACTTACAAAAAACTCTGCTCTCAAAATCCAGCTTATTTTTTTCGATTGTGACGATGATGTTCTTGCCCGTCGGTATAATCAAACACGCCGTCTTCACCCCCTTGCCCATGAACGCCCTGTCATTGATGGAATACGCCATGAGCGTCTTTTAATTTCACCTTTACGCGAGCACGCAGACCTTGTCATTGATACAAGCCTTCTTTTACCCACGGATCTCCGAGGTCAACTCCGCAGGTACTTTCTTCCTAAGAAAGCTCCGCGTTTAAGTATTTTCATCACATCATTTTCTTTTCGCCATGGCCTTCCTCGAGAAGCTGATATGGTCTTTGATGCCCGTCTTTTAAAAAATCCTTTTTATATTGAAGAATTATGCTCCTTAAGTGGGGAAGACCCGGAAGTTGCAGCTTATATCAAGAAAGATCCTATTTTCTTAAAGTATTTTAAGACCCTTAAGTCAATCCTGTCTCTCTCCCTTCCCCGCTTTGTCGAAGAAGGTCGTGGCTATCTTACAATTGCTGTAGGGTGCACGGGAGGACAGCATCGTTCAGTTTTTATAGCAAAATTACTTAAAGAGTGGTTACAAGAACAAAAAAACAAGGTAAAATTGAGGCATCGTGATTTAAAAAAGGTCAAATAAAATGATAGGTATTGTTCTTGTAAGCCATGGAAATCTCGCAAATGAGTTTGCAAAAACCCTTGAACACATTGTAGGACCTCAAGAAAACTTAATAACCGTCAGTTTATTTCCCGATGATGACATGGAAATCAAACGCAAGGAAATCCAAGATGCCGTTCAACAGGTCGAGAAAAATCAGGGAGTTGTCATTCTTACGGACATGTTTGGTGGTACACCTTCAAACCTAGCCCATTCCTTGTTAAAAGATCAAAATCTTGAAATCGTTGCCGGCATGAACTTGCCTCTCCTTATCAAATTGGTCAGCAGTCGCAAAACAAAATCCCTTCATGAATCCGTTCTTTTGGCTCAAGAAGCAGGACGAAAGTATATTCATGTTGCTTCTCAAACTCTCAATGAATCGAAAGACTGACATGATAAAGCGGGAAGTCTTAATTCAAAATCGAAAAGGACTCCATGCTCGGGCTTCCGCAAAAATTGTAAAAGTTGCTGAATCTTTTCAGGCAGAAACCCATATTTGTTATCAGGAGCGCCGCGTGCCGGCTGAGTCCATCATGGGCCTTTTAATGTTGGGGGCTGGTCAAGGATCACTTATTATTATCGAAGCCGAAGGAAATGAAGCGGAAAAAGTCGTTGATTCTTTGGTTCAACTTATTGAAGACAAATTTGGGGAAGATCAATGGTAAATCCAGTTATGGTAGAAGCGACTCGGGGACGGCAGGTAGAATCTGTACATCGCGGAAGGGCAGTTATTGTTGACGCCTTAGGTCACATCATTCGAAGCTGGGGAGATATCTATGAACCTGTTTTTGCCAGATCTGCCTTAAAGCCCGTCCAAGCTCTCCCGCTTATTGAGCAAGGTGCCGCTGAAGCTTATCATCTTTCTCCTGAAGAAATTGCCATGGCCTGTGCCTCCCACCATGGAGAAGAGCGGCATGTACAGGTTTTAGAAACCTGGCTCAATAAAATTGGGAAGGATGAAAGAATCTTGGGATGTGGAATCCATCGTCCACTTTATACAAGTTTTTCAAAAACCCCACAAAAATTTTATGAAAAACCTTCTGTTCTACAAAACGCTTGCTCAGGCAAACACCTAGGCATGCTAACAACAGCCCTTCACAGAAACGAGCCTCTTGAAGGCTATCTTTCTCGAGAACACCCCGTTCAAAAACGAATTGAGCGTGCTATTGCCGAGATGACAAATATTGATACGACCCATGCCCCCCATGGCACCGATGGATGCGGTATTCCGGCTCTTGCCCTTCCCCTCTTTAATGTTGCCCTCGCCATGGCCCGCTTTGCCGATCCATCTCACCTTCATTATCCGCGTCAGAAAGCTATCCATTCTATTCTCGCAGCTATAGCGCAATATCCTGAATTGATTGCAGGAGAAAACGCTTTCGATACAAAGGTCATTAAAATGACCCAAGGAAGCGTTATCTGTAAAGGCGGCGCTGGCGGCTTTCAGATCGGAATTATTCCGTCTCTTGGCTTGGGCATCGCCCTTAAAATTGACGATGGAAATCTAATGGCCGCTGAATTAGCTTTCCTCGCTGTTCTAAGATCTTTAGGAGTCATCGATGATGAACTTTATGAAAAGCTAGAGCCCCGCCATCCTATTACCTCCCACAAGGGAAAAACCGTAGGATTTCTTCAACCCACCACTTTTACAACCCTTCCCCCTGAAACGGGCCATCATTGAGGGATTTTTACCAGAGGAACGTGCAGAGTGTTCTTTAGCCTCCTTAAGAACACTCTGCTAATCCTCAGCTTGTTTAGTGGTTTTTGTTTGTGCTGTAGGAAACTGAATCCTGGAAAAAACTATACTCTCTTAAGGACAAACTTTGCAATAAGTATTTGAAACATATAATTAAAAATAAACAGTTTCTCCAGGTTTCCACTTAGGCCCCCTTGACCCCATTCACAAGACACAGCAAACTATTAGAAATTAAATAAGGTAGAGTTCTTATGCCCCATATTGCTATTCTTGCCTCACCGGCCTCTGAAGCAATGCAAGCCAAGCGCACCCTCGAGGCCCTTTATCCAACGGTTCAGCCGGAGGAGGCTGATATCCTGATTGCCCTCGGAGGAGATGGTTTTATGTTGGAGACCATGCATGGCTCCCTCTCTTCAAAGACACCTATTTATGGCATTCATTGTGGCAGCGTTGGATTTTTGATGAATGAACTTATCCCTCATGACTTGATGTTACGTCTTGAAAAAGCAAAACCAAGCATTCTCCACCCTCTTGAAATGAAGACACAGCAAAAGGGCGGTGCCCTAGCCACAGCCCTTGCTTTTAATGAAGTATCATTACTCCGTGAATCTCGCCAAGCCGCCAAGCTCCAAATAGCTATTGACAGAGTTATACGTCTTGAAGAATTGGTCTGCGATGGTATTTTGCTCTCAACCCCTGCGGGGAGTACAGCCTATAATCTTTCTGCCCATGGTCCTATCATTCCTCTTGGCGCCCCTCTCCTGGCCCTCACACCCATTAGTGCCTTTCGACCGCGACGCTGGAAGGGCGCTCTGTTGCCAGAGAATGTTCAGGTTCAATTCACCGTTCTTGAGCCAGACAAAAGACCTGTCAGTGCCGTTGCGGATTTTACAGAGGTAAGAGACGTCATCTCTGTCACCATACGTCAGTCCAAAGAGCATGCCGTCACACTTCTTTTTGATCACGAACACAACCTGGATGAACGTATCCTACGGGAGCAATTTTTGGGGTAGAAGAGAGGGTTTACGATTAAAAAATTATCCGAGCCTAATCAACACACGCGTCACGGGCATCAAGACATCCTTTTATACAAAACATATCAACGTGGTGTTCTCCTCTTGTTTCACAAGAATTAGCACAGTTGGTATATTGCTCTTCGCAAGTGAGGGTTTTTGCATTGGCTTGTAAGAGAGAAAAACCCATCCCAGCAAAAACCAATCCTAGAAGGAATTTTTTTGACATGTTTAGCTCCTTTTTTTCAAACTTTTCCATTTCAATATTATCAGATATCTTTATTAACATGCCATTAAAATAAGAAAAAATATCAGAAATCCAAATCATAACTTAAAGATCAGCCCTTGAAATAAAAGTATAAACTTCCTAAGTTAAGAAGATGAGTTTATGGTGAATAAAGGAAAGTTGTCATGAAAAAATGGGGTGATGTGTTTAGTGGAACGGGAACGGTGATTATTTCCCTTCTCTCCTGTGCGGCCTGCCCTCTTTGCTTGCCGCTTTATGCGGGACTGCTCAGCCTTATTGGCATTGAGCTCGCTGAAGTACACGAATTTTTCTTCCCGATTATGATGATTTTTGCTGTCGCAACAATTGGATTTATGGCCTATCAAATTTATCATCACCATGGGAAGTGGCCCCCCTTAGTGTTGGCAACAGCGGCTGCTATTGGCATGGCAAGCGCTGCTTTCATGGGCTATGAGTACCTTCTCTATGCCTGTCTTGCCCTCTTTATGGGAAGTGTTTTCTGGAATAAAAGAACTCTTGTTCATGAAGGTCATGGGTGTTGTTAACCTCTCCCTCCTCTCGCCCTCTTGTTCTTGATTTGGATGGAACCTTACTGCGCACCGACACTTTTCATGAAATGATGGTCCAAGTGCTGCGAAAAAAGCCATGGGTGCTTTTTTTACTGCCTTTTTGGCTTTGGAAAAGTAGGGCTTACGCCAAAGTTCGTCTTGCCGAGTATGCCCCTCTCGATCCAACCATCCTCCCCTATAATCCTGCCCTTCTTGCCTTTGCTGAAAAGGAGGCCAAATCAGGGCGTCCCCTTCTTCTTGCCACAGGAACCAATCAAAAGGTGGCTGAAAGCATTGCGAGCCATTTTGGATTTTTCCAAGAGGTGATTGGAAGCGATACAAAAACTAATATGACAGGCCTCAAAAAACAACAAGCCCTCCTGACTCGATTCGGCCCCCAAGGTTTTGATTATGCTGGCGATTCCCCTATTGATGCCTACATTTGGCAAGTGTGCGCAAAGGCACTCGTCGTTCATCCCAAGCGGGGCGTTTTAAAGGTGGCGACTAGCCTGAAAGATCCCTCCGATCTCCACTATTTCCCTCGGGAGAGAAAACGTCCAAGGGCCCTTCTTCAATCTTTGCGGCCCCTTTCTTGGAGCTTCAGTTTATGGTTCTTCCCTTCTTGGCCTCTTATCCTTTTGTGGAGCGCCTTCACTTCAAGCCTTCTCATCACGGGCGATCTTTTAAATCTTCATCAAGCACGAGTTAGCAAATTGCATTCCTCTCAATTTGCGGAAGGTCATCTGCATTTGATTACTGCCTTTTCTCTCTCTTTCCTTCTCCTGAGTTGCCCTCTCCTTGTTTTTATATTGAGAGCTCCTTGGGAGGGATTTATTTCCCTCGTTTACATGCCCTTCTTCATGACCCTAGATCGTTTGACTCGGCCCCTTCACCCTGGGATCCGGTGGATAATTTTAGGGTTAAGTCAACTTTTAGCTTTAAGTCTATTTACAAGCTAATCCGGCCACATCCTCATAAATCGCCACAGGTTGAAGACTATTTTCCAAGCGAAGACGATTCACATGCATCAAAATCTGGGCTTTTGAAAAATAACGCCCCTCTTTCCAATAATATAATCCTCGCTTGATTAAATTTCCTCCCACAAGGCAAAAACCTTCAGCAGTCGCCCAGTTTTCGATATGCTGAGCCGTAATGTAAGCGGGATTGCCAGCGACCTTTTGCTTTCTTTCTTTGTCAGGAATTTTACCCTTAATCAAAATATACGTCGGCGATGATTGAAGAGAACAAGATTCATTTTTCTTTATTGATAAACATTGGCATCTCCCAAGTTCCCTTTTCAAGAGCATGTTGCGCTTTTTTTAATCTTTCGTTGGGAGCATAAAGAGAAAGAATTTTCCTCATTCTTTCAATTTCAGTGAAAGTGCTTGTTTTTAAGGCAAGTGATCCCCTCTTCTCTTTTTTTCGTCCTGGCTTTGATGAGATTTTTCTTAAGCCCAAATGGGTAATTTTTTTACTCACCGCATTCAGAGTTTTTCCTAAAGCTAAGGCTATAATTTTAAGCTGTATTTTTTCTTCCATTGATTTTTTAATACAAAGGTTTTCCCAGACCTCCCACCGTGGTTTTATCTTTGCCTCGACCATAAACTTTCCTCCCTTATGTTTATGAAATATATTTTTTACATATTAGATATGCAAAAATTAACATCTTATGATCGCTAATATCCTCAAGAATTGTCAAGAATTTTCGAAATTCTTAATTGGCCATATGAGATTCAATCAGATTAAACCTTGAATTTCATCTCAAACCAATTTAATCCTCATTCCAATACAGAAAATTGAAAGGATGAATTCAATGCTTAATATTAAGACAATAATGTTAGTTACGGGCCTTACAAGCCTGACATGTCAACCTCAAGCTTGGGCTATGGATGATCTTGACAATCCCAGCACCGCAGGATCAGCGCACCTCCCAATCTCACCAGAACATGAATTGGAAATCTCACAAGACCCCTCCCTTGATGTTGCAACCCAGTTGCAAAAGGAACAAGTAGAAAATGAAAAACTGCAAGCCCAAAAAGCTGCAGCTCGGGCGGAAAATGAAAAATTGCAAGCCCAAATAGCTGCTGCGGAAGCGGAAGCAGAGGCAGCAGAAGCCAAAGCAGCTACAGTTAGAGCTCAACAGGAATTAGAGGAAGAGCGCTTAAAAAGGGAAGAACTAGAAGAAAGGTTACGCGCAGCCGAAGCCAGAAAACAATCAGCACTGTCCACAGTAAAAGAAGCTGCACACGCACCAAGGCCATCTTCTTCAGACCCAAAAACGCGCCTGGAACATAATGTTTCAGTTGAACTCTCGAGAGGCGCTCTTGCTGCAGATAATTTTTTAAAGACAGGCAAATGGGACTGGAGGGGAGGCAAAAAAAAGAAAAAGAAAGCAAAAAAATAACCTAACCATTATTTTTTACTCACATAAAAGCGACGACCTTTCACTACGAAGCGTGCTTAGGAATTGAAGAATCCTGGGGATTTCTCCTAATAAATCTTCTGCAATAAGACCAAGACCTATGCGGTTTGCAGCTTCCCCATGGATCCAAACGGCAGCCGCCGCTGCTTGAAAAGGATCAATATCCTGCGCTAAAAGCCCAGCCATAAGCCCTGCGAGCACGTCCCCTGTGCCTGCCGTTGAAAGGGTGGCTGGTGCATTAGCATTGATGATGATCTCCCCCTTCGGAGAGGCAATAATGGTATCATAGCCCTTTAGTACAATGATAGCTCCTGCCTCAGCCGCTGCCTTATGGGCTTTTTCAACTTTATTTTTGAGAAAAGAAAGGTGAGGAAAGAGGCGCTGAAATTCCCCCTCATGAGGCGTTAAAATAACATTTTCATGAAGATGACGGGTCAACTCAGGTGTGCGACCTTCAAAGCTGGACAGAGCGCCTCCATCCAACACACATGGCTTTTTTGACTCCAGCAGCAAAATAGCTTGCTGGCGAGTAGATTCCTGCGGCAAGGCGCCTGTTCCCCACAGCAAGGAATGGGAATGACCATCGAGGATCCAATCAAGAAACTCCTGGGCTGATCCTAAAGGTGTCACAATATCCCCCCAGGCAACACCCGCAAAAATGGGATACTCATCCACCTTACACATCAAACGCACAAGACCTGCCCCAATGCGACGCGCAGCAAGAGAAGCCAACCTTACGGCGCCTGGCATACTACCTGTCCCCACAATCAAACAACTTCCACGAGAATATTTATGATCTGTAGGCTGAGGCTCCTTAAGGGAATTCACCCAAAGAGATGGTGTGTTCAAAAAAATACTTGTCTGAGGCAACAGAGGTTCAGTAATTCCAATATCTTTTACAAAAAGTTTTCCACAAAGAAGCCGACCAGGTACCAAGTAATGTCCTAGCCTCGCTCTGAAAAAAGTCACCGTAAGGGTAGCCTTAACAGCCGCTCCATGACATTGACCCGAATTGGTTTCAACGCCTGTAGGAATATCGATCGCTACAACGGGCTTACCCGAAATATTGATAAGATGCACGAGACTTAAAATATCTCCTCCAAGCGGTTGAGATAAGCCTGCTCCAAAAATTCCATCCACTACCAAATCAGCTTCTTGAAGTGCGCGTTCGAGCTCAGAAGTTTGAGGAAGATTACTTGTGTTTATAACTTTTACAGGCCAATCTTCAGCTTTCAAAAGACGCGCTACTACCTGACCATCACCACCATTTTTGCCAGGACCACAAAAAATAAGAACCTGTCTTGGAGAGAACTGACTTAAGATCACGTCAACCACAGCCCTTCCTGCACGCTCCATCAGATCTTTTCCCGTAATTCCTGTTGCTATAGCCTTTGCCTCAGCCATTTTCATTAATTCGACTGTTAAAAGTTCTTGACCCACAGACCTCTCCTTACCAGTTTTTTTATTTCATTATAAACTATCTCATGAAAATCATAAGGAAATATTAAAAATAGCGTGTCAAAAAGAGAGCGACCTCTCTTAAATTTGTATTAATTAACAAATGAACATTTGACGAAAGTAGAAAAAAGTGGTAGTGCAGTGCTGTTTTAGGTACGTTATTCCTAAAATATAAGTGAATGTTTGTTTTTAACTATGAAAAATGTTGACCCTATTTGGCAACGCAAAAGGAAGATAAATTCATGTCAGTAAAACCACTCCCGCAGAAAGGGCCTGAGTTCTCAAAGCTCCGCGCTGCGATTTGGCCTATCCAAGGTTCAGAAATGAAAAAATTTCTACCGATGGGTCTTATGATGTTCTTTATTCTCTTCAACTACACCATTTTAAGAGACACCAAGGATACACTTGTTGTTGGCGCTTCTGGTGCAGAGGCTATTAACTTCCTCAAGTTCTGGGGAGTAACGCCAACGTCTATTCTCTTTGTGATCTTGTATGCAAAGCTGAGTAACGTCCTTTCAAAGGAAAATCTTTTCTATACATGTATTATTCCTTTCATTGCTTTCTTTGGAGCTTTTGCGTTTATCATCTATCCCAACAAAGATCTCCTCCACCCTTCTATTGAGACCGTTGAAGCCTTGCAACAGTCAATTCCAGCCTTAAGGTTTATTTTCGCCCTTTGGGGAGCTTGGTCTTACTCCATCTTCTATATTATGGCAGAAATGTGGGGCAGCGTTGTGGTTTCTCTTTTGTTCTGGCAGTTCGCTAACGAAATTACCCGGACAAACGAAGCCAAGCGATTTTATGCTCTTTTCCCTCTTCTTGGAAACATTGCCCTTATCCTTTCTGGTCAAACTGTAACCTATTTCTCCACTATTCGTGATGTAAATAGTGCGGATGCTTGGGGGACCAGCTTAAACTATATGATGGGAACTGTTGTTATTGCCGGCCTTGCGACAGCAGCTATTTATTGGTGGATGAACCGCGCTGTTTTGACAGATCCTTTCTATTATGATGCGGCATCAGAAACACCAAAGGAAAAGAAGAAAGATAAGCCAAAACTTTCCATTGTTGAAAGCTTTAAGTATCTCTTTACCTCCCGGTATTTAGGGTTCATTGCTTTGCTCGTCTTGGGTTACGGTATGGCCATTAACCTTGTGGAAGTCACATGGAAAAGCCAATTAAAACTTCTTTATACTGTTGACGGTGTTTTCAGCGAAAACAGCTATAGTGCTTTCATGGGTAATTTCTCTACCTTCACAGGTATTGCTACCATTGCTTTGATCATTATGTGTAAGGGTATTGTGGGTCGTTTTGGATGGTTCACCGGTGCGATTCTCACACCAATTATTCTCCTAATCACAGGCGGACTCTTTTACATATTCGTGATTTTCCGTGATAGTCTCGACTGGATAACAGTTGCTATGGGTATGACCCCTGTCTTCTTGGCAGTCATGATTGGAGCGGCTCAAAATATTTTGAGCAAGGGAACAAAATACTCCCTCTTCGACCCAACCAAGGAAATGTCTTATATTCCTCTTGATCAAGAACTCAAGGTGAAGGGTAAGGCTGCGGTTGACGTTATTGGTGGTCGTTTGGGTAAATCTGGTGGTGCTGTTGTTCAACAGTTCCTCTTGCTGACCGTTTCAACGACAGCGACACAAATTACGATTGCACCTTACTCTTGCGCTATCATGGTTGTGGTCATCCTCGCATGGGTGTATGCAGTTGGCGGCTTGAGCACAATGTACAATCAAAAAGTAGCTGATAAAGAACGCGAACTTCAAACTGCGTAACTTTTAAAGCCCTCCCTATAAACCCTCTCTCAGCCATTGCTTTGGGAGGGTTTTTCTTGTTTATTTACAATGACTCAACACATTCTGCCGTAATTAGAGCCATTTCATCAATTTCTCAAAAATCCCCCTTCGGTATTTAGTTAACCCACTGATTTTCAACAATAGTTTCCATTTGAACTTCTCCCCTCTTCCTGTCTAAACTTAGCTTCGTTTAGCATATATATGGATGGTTTCATGGCAACAATGAGTAAAGCAATTTCCCGAAATATCCAAGGTACTTTTGGAAAAGTCTTTTCTGCAGAAAAGGGTAGTTATACCTATTGGCGTACACGTACTTTATACGCCACCATAATAGGATATGCCGCTTTTTACCTGGTTCGACAAAATTTTTCGATGTGCATTCCGGGGATTATGGAGGAATTTTCCTATTCAAAAGTTGATTTGGGATGGATTGCATCAATTTTTTCCATTATTTATGGAATTGGGAAATTCGTGAATGGATATCTAAGCGACCGTTCTGATGCTCGCTATTTCATGGCAACAGGACTTTTTCTTTCAGCTATTGTTAGTTTTTTTATGGGCTTGGGATCAGGCCTTTTTTTCTTTGCTGTACTTTGGGGATTAAATGCTTGCTTTCAATCCATGGGGTGGCCTCCCTGTGCCCGACTTATTACCCATTGGTTTAGTCCCACAGAGTTAGGCTCAAAATGGGCTCTCGGAGCCTCGGCTCATCAACTCGGTTCGATGGCCATCTTGGCTATAGGAGGATTTCTGATTGAACACTATGGATGGCGCTCTGCTTTTATTGTTCCTGCCTTTGTTTCCATAGGTGTTTCCTTATTTTTAATTAATCGTCTTCGTGATACTCCCAAAGAAGTCGGTCTTCCCCCCGTTGAAGAATATAAAGGAGACGTCAATCATGTTTCCCATCTTTATGAAGAGCGCATTACCATCAAGGAAATTTTTACAACTGTTTTTGCTAATAAACTTGTATGGTTTATGGCCCTTGCCAATATGTGCATTTATATCCCCCGCATGGGCTTTTTCTTCTGGGCACCAACTTTCTTAAAAGAATTTAAAGGAGTTACTCTTATAGCTGCGGGTATGTTACTTGTAGGTTTTGAAATTGCAGCCCTTATTGGTGGAGTTACTGCTGGGTGGATTTCTGATAAATTTTTCCGCGGCCGTCGTGGCCCCGTAGGAGCCTTTTTCCTCATCGTTCTTGCCTTTAATTTATTAATTTTTTGGAAGATTCCCGCCGGATATCCTTTTTTTGATGCCTTATGCCTGATACTTGTTGGGTTTCTCAGCAATGGGCCCCAAGTTCTTAATGGTGCTGCTACAGCTGACTTTGCATCAAAACGTGCTGTAGGTGTGGGTACGGGCATCACAGGTACTTTCGGTTATGTCGGATCAGCTATTGCAGGCGTAGGTTTGGGTTATGTTGTTGAAAATTATGGGTGGGAAGGCGGCTTTATGCTCTTTATTGTGGCAGCCCTACTTGGCGCGTTCTTTTTTGCCCTAACCTGGAACAACCGAGCCAAAATCTTGGATGAACAAGAAGCTATCGATACGCCTTGCTAACCTTTAGTTCTTTCTTTATCTTTTAAAAATACCTTGTAAATTCGAATCTCAGGTTCGAAATTACAAGGTATTTTTGTAAATAGTCGCCCGTTAAAAAGTTCTGGACACGAGGAAAATCCTAGAGGAATCGAGTAGATTTTGATAAAATAATTG